>CAYFIZ010000014.1:8814-10215 GCA_964343325.1 Candidatus Woesearchaeota archaeon | reverse complement strand
GGAGAATTTGATGAAGAAACAACATATTCTTTAGATTTAAACAATAATGAAATTTTCTCAGAAAATATTTCATTTGAAAAAGCACCTCAAATAATTTCATTAAATCCAAAAACAGTTATAGCTGCATATCCTACAGAATTTAATATTAGAGTTGAAGATTTTAATATAAGCATACTAAGTTTTAAATGGGATTTTGGTAATGGAACTAAAAAAACAACAACAGAAAATAATGTAATTCATACTTATAATTCTTTAGGAACATTTGAATTAAAAACCACAATAACAGATTCAAACAATTTTAGTTTATCAAAAACATTTAATATAAATGTTAAAACGCCAAAAGAAGCAATAAACTCTGTTCTAAAAAAGAGATTTGATAATTTAAATAATGTTACAACAAAAATTCAAAACTTACCTGAATTTTATCAAAATTCATTAAATAATATTTTAGATTTGAAAGATGTTGAAGGTGAATTAACAAGTCTACAGAAAAGAAATACAACTGCACGAACTGATGAAGATTATGTAAAAATAATGGATGATTTAGTAAAATTAGAAGTTCCAAAATCAGTTTTTGAAAGCGAAAAAGCTAACTTAATTAAATATTCATTTGATGAAAATAATGTAAACCTTGAAAATTTAAAAGAAATAGGGAGAGGTGATTATGATGAAAGCGAAAAAGATTTATATGCTAAATCAATTATTGAATGGAATCTTGAAAATATAGATGCAAAAATTACTTTCAAAGAATTTTCAGTTGAATATGAAGATTTTGCAGATAGAATTCTTAATGTTTTTGAATTAAAAATAAATGAAAATCAAGTAAGGGATGATTTTTATTTTATTATTGAAAATCTTGAAAATCTTGAATTTAAAGAAAATTATGGACAAAGAGAAAGACCAGAATATACTTACATAAAATTAGGTAATGAAGAAACAATAATTGAATTTTCAACAACAGAAGATCTTAGTTTTAAGAATTTACCTGTTTTTATTTCTCCAGAAATCAAAGCATTATCAATAGTAAAAATTGGACTTTCTATGGATGAAAAACTGCCAAGTTGGAGTATGTTAATTTTAATTATCTTACTAGTTATTTTTATAGGATTTATTGCATATATTATTTTACAGGAATGGTATAAAAGAAAATACGAAGATTATTTGTTCAAAAATAAAAATAATCTTTATAATTTAATTTCATATATGGAAGGTATGAAAAAGAAAGATATGAAAAATGAAGACATTTCAAGAGAATTAAAAAAATCAGGTTGGAATTCTGAACAAATTACTTATGTAATGAAAAAATATTCTGGAAAAAGAACAGGAATGTTTGAAATCCCTGTTAATAAAGTTCTATATCTTTTTAAGAAAAACAAAATAAAGGCACCTTTAGGTTCATCT
>CAYFIZ010000014.1:0-8714 GCA_964343325.1 Candidatus Woesearchaeota archaeon | reverse complement strand
CCTCATGAAACACGAAATGTGCAATTCAAAGAAAAAGTTGAAATAAGTTACAAAAAGAAAAAAATGATTTTTAAAATGGTTGATACACCTGGAATTTCAACAAGAATAGATTATGAAGATTTTTTAAAATATAAAGTAAAAAAGAAAGTAGCAAAAAAAAGAGCAAAAGAAGCAACTCAAGGAGTTATTGAATCAATAAAATGGCTTGATGACATGGATGTTGTTGTGGTTGTTCTGGATGGAACTCAAAATCCTTATGATCAAGTTAATATTACAATTATAGGAAATTTAGCAGCGAGAAAAATTCCTGTGCTGATAGTTGCAAACAAAATAGATTTAAAAAAATCTAATATAAAGAAAATTGAATCAGCATTCCCTGAATATAAAGTTGTTGGAATAAGTGCAAGATATGGGAAAAATCTTGACAAATTTTATGAGGAAGTTTTTAAAATATCTAAAAAAGCTTAAAATGAAAAAAAAGGTGAAAAAAATAAAAGGGTTTACAATGCAGTTTATGCCCTATTCTGAAATCAGAGATTTAGATAGTGATCAAAGAATTAAAAAAATACTAGGAATTGTTCTTGGGAATAATATATTAATTTTGCAAGGAAGATTAGAATCAGAAGAAGAAGCGCGCCTTATAGGAGATACTATGGCTATGATTAAGCATATTAAAAAGTTTAAAGGAATAGAACTTGCTGTTATTTCTGGGAATGGAAATAAAGGAATTTTTGAGAAGTTTAAAAGAAATATTGTAAATATTGTATCTGGAGGAGATTTAGGGGCAATAACGATTATAGGTCCTGCAACAATTGTTAAGGAAATAAAGAGAAATCCTAAAAAAATAGAATTGTTATTGAATAAGTAGTTAAATTTATTAATTACAAACATTTTCTTTAAGGATGCCTCATCAGTGTGTGAAATGCTCAAAAATTATTCCTATAGGAAGTAAGGAAATCATAGAAGGATGCAATGACTGTAAAGGTCATTTTTTCTTTTATATTAGGGAAGAACAATTGGAAAACTTAAAAGAAAAACCAATTGAAATTCCAAAAGAGGAAAAAAAGAAAATAGAAAAAGACATTAGAGAAATGGCTGGAATTACTGATGAAAATGCTCCTGTAATTCTTGATATAGAATCTGTAAGAGTTCTTAGTGATGGAAAATTTGAACTTGATGTTGTAAATTTATTCAATAAAGAAAAACCTTTAGTTTACAAACTTGAAGAAGGAAAATATATAATTGATTTGAGTTTTATGGGAGATGGAAAATATGAACAAAAAGATTAATTTAATTCTAGAAGAAATATTAAAAAAAATAAAACCTTCTAAAAAAGAAATTGAAAATATTGAGTTTTTTCTGAAGAAATTTTTAAAAGATTTGAATAAAAATATTAAAAAATCAAAATTAAATGTTGAGATTTTTATTGGTGGAAGTTTTGCTAGGGGAACTATGATAAACAGAAATAGATATGATGTTGACATCTTCTTAAGGTTTGATAAAAAACACAAAAATATTTCACAATTAACAGAAAAAATTTTAACAGGATTTAAAAAAACAAAAATACATGGCTCAAGAAATTACTTTCAAATAAAAGTAAATCCAAAAATTATTTTAGAAATAATTCCTGTAGTAAAAATAAAAAATTCAAAAGGAGCTGAAAATATAACTGATTTATCTTACTTTCATGTTAATTATATAAAAAGAAAATTGCCAAAAAAAGTTTTAAGTGAAGTAATGCTAGCAAAATCATTTTGTCATGCGAATAATTGTTATGGTGCTGAATCATATATAAAAGGATTTTCTGGTTATGGACTTGAATTATTAATTTATCATTATAAAAGTTTTTTAAAATTTGTAAGGGCAATTGAAAAAGCAAACAAAGAAAAAATTATTATAGATAGTGAAAAAGAATTCAAAAATAAACAAGAGATTTTAATGAATATTAATAGTTCAAAATTGCAATCACCAATTATCTTAATTGATCCAACACATAAATATAGAAATGTTCTTGCTGCATTATCTGAAGAAACTTTTGAAAAATTTCAAAAAGCATGCAAGAAATTCTTGAAAAATCCAAATATAAAATCTTTTGAATTAAGGGAAATAAATTTTGAAAAAATAAGAAAAAATGCAAAAAAAAGAAAACTTGATTTTATTTTAATTGAGACTAAAACAAATAAACAAAAAGGAGATATTGCAGGAAGTAAATTATTAAAATTTCATAAATATTTAACAAGAGAAATTGGAGATTTTTTTTACATAAAAAATAATGGTTTTGAATATAATGATAATAAATCTGCAATGCAGTTTTTTATTGTTAAAAATAAAAAAGAAATTTTATTCAAAGGCCCTAAAATAAAAGACATAAAAAATACAAAAGCATTTAAGAAAAAACATAAAAAAACTTTTATTAAATCAGGAAGAATTTATTCAAAAGAAAAAATAAGATTTAATATTAAAAAGTTTTTAGAAAACTGGAAAAAGAAAAACAAAAAAACAATAAATGAAATGTCAATAAGTGAATTTAAATTTATTTGAAAAGTCTATAATCTATAACCTTGATCATCTCTAGAACCATTTCCACAAATAGGATATGATGCGACAATCAATGCACCTTCACCTTCAAGATCTATTTCATATTCTACTATTTCTTTTTTACCATCAATTTCTTGCCTAACACAAAAAGTACCATCACCTTTTTCTGAAAAAGTACCTTCTTCAAATACATCCTCATCATCCAAAGTTCCTTTAGAACAGCTAATTAAAACTTTAACAAAATCTCCTTCAACTAATCCTCCTAAATCATCTTTATTTTTAATTATTTTTCTTTCTTTACTCATTTTAATTTTTTTATTCCCCGTAATTTAGGAGATAATTTAGGATTAGCTATGGAAGGTAAGTCAGGAAGACCAATGAGGCTAGATCTTTCACCACCTTCTAAATTTTCCTTTCCACCCCTCCATTCATCAATTCCAGTATGATAGTTAATACCTTCAAAAAATATGTACTCTATAAAGGGTCTTCTTATACTTTTTGTATTCGCCTGTATTGGAAGTATTAATTCATCTATTCCTCTTTCTTTTAAAAATCTCCCATAATCTCCAGAAAACCTTCCAAAAATAAAATTTGTCAAAGGATCTTCATCAAATCTATCTGCAGGAATAGGTTTACCTGAAAATTTAATTGAGTTTACTAAAGATTGATTAAATTCTTCATCAGTTAAATAATTTCTAGTAGAAGTAGATCTTATTGGTGCTGGATTGTTATTTATAAATGAAGGTGTCTTTGTTAAGAATCCTCCTAAAATGCCTGGCATAATCACCACACCTTCTCTTACAATATTTCCACTTCTTGAAACATCAGATTCATATCCTTCAAGAATCCTTAATGCTGCATTTTCTTCTAAAGAAATAATTCTATAGCCCTGTTGTTCTAATTTTGTTTTTCCAGTACTAAAAAAATCTTTAATATAAGCAGAACTAATTTTCTCATTATTAAAATCCTCTATTATTCCACTCATTTTAAATTTCCAACAGCTTTGTCAAAAAGAGATGCAAAAGCTTGTGCAAAAAATTCTGAGTTAAGCCAGATTGCAACATCTTCTTTTTCCTGATTTTTAGACAGGTAAAACAAAATTTCTTTTCTGTCTATAATAAAGAACTTTGCATTAACATGTATTTTTTTGAATTTTATCTCGAATTTTTCTGAAGCTTGTTTTATTAATTTTTCATTTCCTGACAATGCAATTTTTACTTTTACATCAGAAGTCTTAAGAGTATTAAAAGTTTGCTGGAAAAGTTTTGATTTTGAAACTACTTCACTCACATCTGTGCAAATTATGACTTCTTCTTTTGCATTTTTTATAATGTCTCTTATATGATTTGAAATATTTGATTTTCCTTTTAATGCAACAGAAATATCTTCTTTTTTTACAGGTTCTATTCCTACATTATACAAAGATTCAAGTGTGTCAAATTCATTAGTAGTTTTTATTTTTGAAAGTTCAAGCATTTTTTCTTCTGCATTTTTTCTAACATTATTCTTTAATTTGTCAATAATCATTTTTGGCTTGACTCCAATGTATCTCATAGGTTTTCCAATCTGCACAATTGCAAATCCCCTTTTTTCTAAACCTTCTAAAACATCATAAGTTCTACTTCTTGGAACTCCTGAAATAGAGGCAATTTCACCTGCTGAAGCAATGCCTTTTCTAAGCAAAGCTAACCAAACTTTTGCCTCATAAATATTAAGGCTAAAATAGTCTCTAACTTTTTTTATTAAATCGTTTTTTACTAACATTTTATTTTCTTTAAATCTTATTTATTACTATTAAAGAGTAGAAATATTCTCTTTTAAACCTTTCTATAATGTTACTTTTTTAAAGTAAAGACATATTAACTAGATTATAAAATCAAATAACCTAAAATAATCCCTGCGAAAATCCCTGCTGTAATAAACGGCATTGCAGGATAAAATTTCTTTTTTTCTGCAAAGAACATTAAATAACTTAATCCTAAAGTTGCCCCTATAATAACAAAAATTGAAGATAATAATCCAAGAGTTTTTAGCATAACTCCTGCAGCAATTATTGGAAAAACAACGTCACCACCACCTAAAATTGCCATATTAACCCTAATTTTCTTTTTCTTTAATTCTGATTTACTTGTGACCTTTAGGTTATTCATTTTCTTTAATTTTTGCTTGACTTTCTTTGAAACATACGGCACAAAAAATCCTGAAAAAATATTCAATTTATTAATTTGATATTTAGCCATTTTCTGCATAATCCCTGAATGCCAAACAGCCCACATATCATAAATCGAAATTAAAATTAAAAGCCCTACAATTGTGTAAATATTAAGTATTGGAACAAAAACAGCTGCAATTCCCGGATAAATAAAAAGTTCTGTAGAATTATGAACAATAAAATTTCTTTTGTAAATTTTTATAAATCCAAGAGGTAATGCCACAACTAAAGCGACAAGCCATGAAATTTCAGGAGAAAATATTCCCATCAAAAAAACATTAAAAGAAATTCCCAAGGCAATCAAAACAACAGCAAAAAACCAAAGTCTTATGAAAAATTCTATATTAAATTTGCTGAGTAAAAGCAGCAAAGAAATTGCAATTATAAAAGCAAAAATAATTGAACCAAAAGCATAATTAAATTCTGTATCTTCTTTTAATTCAGGAGTTTCAAGTCCAAAAGGCAAATCAGGAGAATCTACTTCGAAAATATTTCCATCAATAAGTTTTACAGAAGAATAAGAATCCACAATATAAATTCCAATAAATTGGGTTAAAATAAACATTGACAAAAGAATAAATGTAATTTTTAGGTTATGTTTCATTTAAAGAAAAACCCCCTGGTTTTCTTCTCCACAGGAGACCCCTTTGAATTTGGGGCTGACTTTCCCTCTAATTGTTGAAGGGCGATTTCTAATAAACTCAGCCATTGAAAAATCGTTATTGATTTGCAAGTTTGTCGCTTTCCAATAACTTCGACCTCCACAGGAAATCGCATAACTTAAAACAATTTCTTTTCTAACTTCTTTAAAACACTGAACGGCGATTTCTAACTGCCTCCTAGGAAATCTCAGAGTTCTTTCAAAATAACCAACCCTTCTTTTAAATTTCATAATTTATTTAAGGAAAAATAGTTTTTAAGTTTTAGGAAGAATTATAGAAATTAAACAAAAGATCTTTATATAGATGTTTTAGAATAAAACACATGTCAAATAAAAAGTTAGAAAAGAAAATATTTATTTTAGATTCACTAGCTGGTGAAGGTTTAGCAACAGCCTTTATTTTAGAAGCTCAAGGGATGAATGTCCCTGTAAATGTTCAGGTGTCAACTCAAACACATTTAAAAAAATTGCCAAGAGATTATGATGTTTATATTATACATTATTCAGATACAGATATGGAAAGTATAAGAGAAATTAGAGAAAAACAACCATGGAGTTATATTGTAGGTGTATTTGGAGGAAGTGATATTCTATCAGAAAATGAAAGGAAATTATTTGATAAACACTGTGTATATTTTAATGAAGAAAATACAAAACAAGTATTACAAAGAAAGACTTATTAATCTATAAAAATAGTTTTTAAGTTTATTTCAACTTTAAAGTTTCTAAAAGTCTTGGAACATTTGTTTCAATTCTGCTGAGTTTGTAAAGAGAAGATGCTAAATCAAGTGACTTTGAGACTTCGCCATGAACAATCATGACTCTTTTTGGTTTTGGACTTACATTTCTGAAAAAAGATATTAATTCATTTCTTCCTGCATGCGAAGTCATTCCTTTTGCAGTGTGAATTTCCATATTTATTTTTACTATTTCCTCTTTTCCATCAACAACCATTTTTGTATCCTTTAAACCATCCTGAACTTGTCTTCCTAAAGTTCCTGCACCTTGATAACAGACAAAAATTAATGAATTTTTTTCATTTGATGAAAATTCCCTTAAATATTCCACAGATGCTCCGCCAACAAGCATTCCACTTGTTGCAAGAACAACACAAGGACCTCCTTCAATAACTTTTTTTCTTTCTTCTGGAGAGCCAACCCTCAAAAAAATATCTGAAGTAAAAGGATTCTTATCCTGAAATGTCAATAACTTAAGTTTATTGTTTAAAAAATCAGGATAAGCAGTATGAATTGAATTAATATCCCAAATCATCCCGTCAATGTAAACTGGAATTTTTTTCATTTTTCCTGTTTTTATTGCATCTTCAATAATCAGCATTGTTTCCTGGGCACGTCCAAGTCCAAGCTCTGGAATTAAAACTTTTCCACCTCTTTCAATTGTTTTATTTATTAATTTTATTACATTTTCTTCTACTTCTATTCTCGGAGGCAAAATATCTTCTCTTGATCCATAAGTTGATTCTGTAATTACTGATTCTAATCTAGGAAAATTTGTTACTGCAGGCTCTAAAAGTCGTGTTCTTGAATATTTATAATCCCCTGTATAAAGTAAATTATGTGATCCATTCCCAATATTAATGTGAATCATTGCACTTCCAAGAACATGTCCTGCATTGTAAAGCGTAATCCTTATGTCAGGAGTAACATCTGTAACTTCATTGTAATTCAAACAAATACTATGTTTTACCATTTCTTTTATATCAGATGAACTGAATAAAGGCTGTGATGCTTGTTTATATGCAACACCAATAAAATCCAAAGCAAGTAAGGAAGAAATATCTCTTGTTGGAGATGTCATATATACAGGACCTTTGTAACCCATTTTATACAAATAAGGAACTAATCCAGAATGGTCAATATGAGCATGGGTTATGATTACTGCATCTAATTGACCTACATCAAACTCAGGAATATTAAAATAAGGAAATCTATCTTCTCCTTGGGAAGAAACATCAATTCCACAATCAAGAAGAATTTTTGAATTTGGTGTCTGCAAAAGAAAACAACTTCTACCAACTTGTCTTGCAGCTCCTAAAAATGTTAATCTTACCCACTCATTTGTCTTTTCAGGATTCCAATCTGTGTAAATTTTCTTTCCAATTGAATTTAAAAATCTTCGTCTGTAATTATTATTTGCATAAAGAACTTCTCTGATATTTTCAACAATCTGACTTTTTATTGCAGGAGATCTCTGAACTTGAGGTGTCCATAAAGTTGTTTTTTTAATTTCATTAAGAATAAAACCCTGCTTTCCTATTACCATTCCTGGTTTTTTTGCTTCAATTATTACAATACTTCTATGATTATCAAATATTACTCCTGTTATTTCTGCTTCTTTTGGAACTATTTCTTTTATTTTTGCTTCGGTTTTTTCTGTATCTAATAAAATCCTTGAATTTGCTCTAAGTTCAATTCTTTTTTTTATTTCATTTACAATTTCTTTTATTTTTCCTTCTCCTTCTTTGAAAAATTTCTCATTATCTGTATAAAGAACTATATTAGCCCCTTCAAATCCTGCTTCTGTTATTTTACCTTCAAGTTTACTTGTTATATTTTTTAAAATATCCATTTTATTTAGAACTCTTTTTTAAATTTATTAATATTAAAGTTAATTTAATTGCTAACAAAAATTATTTATCTTTATATTCTGGGTTAATTTCTTGTTCAACAACTTTCTTTATTCCGTCTTTTGTTATAGTAAAAACATCAATTCCATATCCACTTCCAACATCTCTTTGTGTTGCTGATTTTAATGCTTCTTTTGCTAATTCAATTCCTTCATTAATTTTTATGTCTTTATCGTATTGTCTTTCTAATAATCCTAGAACATAAGGCATACCACTACCAAAGTTAGCATCATATTCATCTACTTTTACAACACTTCCTGCTGGTTCAATACTATATAATTCTGTAGAACCATCCTCATTAAATCCCCCAATTAAACTTCCAACCATACTTGGCACCATTGAAGGTTGTCTTATTTGTGAATATACAATTGCTGCTAAAAGATTTGCTGCTTGTTTAATAGTTGGTCTTGATCTTGATTTTAATTCTTTAAGTTTTAACTCTGCTGCTAATATCTTAGAAGTTCTCTGTATATCTGAAACCATTCCAGTTCCTGAAAATGTTAAATAATCATTTATTTTAATTGTTTTTTGAGACTTTTTACTCATAACAATTGTTCCAGCTGTTGATTGCCTATCAGAAGCTACTATAACCCCATCTTTACAAACAATTCCAAGAATTGTTGTTCCTGTTTTCAAAATTGAATTTTTTAATTCAG
>CAYFIZ010000013.1:0-10582 GCA_964343325.1 Candidatus Woesearchaeota archaeon | reverse complement strand
GCTTTTTTTTTGAATTCATTAATGGAAAAAGAAGATTGTATTTTTAAAGTTTGAGATTAGTCAATAAAAAGGCAGAGAATTAATTTTTTCTTCTTGTTGTGGAAAAAGAATTTTCATTTTAACTGATTCTTCAAATAATTCTTTTATTTTCTCTATTGTATCTTGTAATTCTTTCTGTGATTTGAAAATTATCTGCAATAAACAATTTGGTTTGTTTGTAAAAAGAAGGATATTATTAATATTTTTATTTTGTTTTGCAAATTTTTTTATTTTTTCTTGAACTTCTAATGAAAAATTATTTATTTCTAATAAAATATCTGCTAAATAATACCCTAATTTATTCACATCAAAAAACATTCTTGAACCTAGAATTATTTTTTCTTTTTCTAATCTTCTTATTTTATATAAAGTTAATTCAGGAGATATTTTTAATTTATGTGCTATATCAACAATCTTAACTCTTGCATCCTCTGAGAACATTTTCATAATTATCTTATCTTTATCATCAAGTTCTATTTTTTTTGTAGAAGATTCTAAATCAATTATTCTGTAAGTGTTTTCACCAATATTCTGTCCTAAAAATTTCAGGGGATAAAGTTCTATGAAAAAAGATCTTAATATTAAATAATCAAAGATTATGTCTTGATTTTCTTTAAATAAATTAGATATGTATTCATTTAATTCTTTTTCATCCTTGAAAATTAAATCCATGTAAAAATCATAATCTCCAAGAACTTTTCCTTTCGAAAGGCAATTTTTATTTTGTGTTAACGATTTTGAGAATTCTTTGATTTTGTTTGGTTTTATTTTCAACAACAATCCTGAGGAAATATTGTATCCTAATTTTTCATAATTAAATAAAGTGAAAAATTGTTTTATTATTCCTTCTGATTGATATTTTTTTAATTTATATTCTACTTGGTCTCTTGTTAATTTTGTTGCTTTTGCTATTTTTGTAGCAGGTTCTCTATTATTATGATACAAATAATTCAATAATCTTATATCTGATTCTTTTAAGTTCATTTTTATTATAAGGGATTATATTTTATAAAACTTCCTATTTAATAAGAGATTATTAATATATTTTTAGTTTTTAAGGAATTTTGTAGAATAAGTTATTTATATCTTAAAGAGTTAATTATTTTAATTAAAACAAAATAAAACAATAAAAAATGTCAAAGAAAGATGTACAATACAGAAGCATAAAACCTGGAAATGTGCTTATATCAAGAAATCCTAGGAATAGGGATAACCATTCATATAATTTGGTTATGGGCATACCTGTGCCTGGCTTTACAACTAAAGTGAAACTTCCTTTCCGTAAACATGTTATGGGGGCTGAATATGGAAAAGTAATTCATCCAAAAGGACAACTTATCTTTAAAACTGATCTTTCTACTTTAAATAGAAAAATTTTAGATAGAGAACCTACAGGGATATTTGGTTTCATAAATCCTCTTATATGGGAAGATAAAGAATTTGGAAGTGTAGGGGAAGAATATGATGAACGTATTATTTATTCAGAAAACCCTGAATTTGTTGGGAAAATCTTAGAAGCAGCAAAGAATACTGTTCTAATTAAAGATCCTTTTTTAAGGAACTGTCGTGTCTATTCTTATTATACTGAAGATCGCCCTTATCCTAAAGATGTTAGTCCTATAAAAAATTTGTTAAATTCTGAAGAAAAATGTTCTGAAGTCTTAGGCCAAATTGAAAAATTGCTTGGAAAATAAGATATAAAAAATATTATTCAGTTTCATCAAGATCATCATCTAAGAATTCGTCATCTAATAAATCTTTTTTATCATCAGAAATAGTTCTTTGGCGTAACGGTTTTCCAAATTTCCCAAACAAAATTTCTTGATTAGGCATATAATTTATAATGGTTAAAGGTATATAAAATTATTCAAAATGGAAAAAGAAGAAAATGAAATAAATATTTTTTGGAATGTATTGAAGGAAGAATGGATTTACTTAGGGAATCGTAGAAAAATTTTTATTTTGTATTTATTTCTTTTTATAATAGCAGGAGCAATAGCTCTTACAGTTCCTCTTATTATAGGATTAATTTTTAATACAATTCAAGAAAATATAACTTCAGATGCAGATTTAAAAAAATTGTTGTTTATGATTTTCTTGCTTTTAGTTGTTGATGTAGTATTTTGGATATTTCATGGAACTGGAAGAATATTAGAACAAAAAACAGGATTTATTGTCCATAAAAATTTCGTTAATACTAAAATAAGAAGGGTTTTAGAATTACCAACATTATGGCATAAAGATCATCATTCTGGAGATACTATCGATAAAATTAACAGGGCTGATGGAAGTTTAACTGAATTTTCACAACATATAACTTTTGGAATTGTTTATGCTATTCTTAATATATTTGGTTCATTAATTATACTTTTCTTTGTGGACCCAATAATTGCAGGATTCGCTCTTATTTTTTCAATGTTAATTTTATTTATCATTATGAAAATAGACAAAAAACTTATGGGTTATTATAGGGAACTTAACAAATATAGCAATAAACTTTCTTCAGTTATTTTTGATTACATAAGTAATATATTTACGGTAATAACTTTAAAATTAAAGAAAAATGTTTCGGAAGAAATTAATGAAAGAATTATGGTTAGTTATGAAACTGAGAAGAAAGCAATACTTCTAAATGAATTCAAATGGAGTTTTGGAACTATAGCTTTATCTTTGATGGTTGTTTTAGCTCTTTCATACAAAGCATATACTGAATATAATTCAACAGGAATAATTCTAATTGGAACCTTGTATATATTGTATAGTTATCTAGATAAAGTAGGAGATACATTTTTTCGTTTTGCACAAATTTATGGAGGTATTGCGAGGACAAGTTCTAGAATTTCAGGAGTAAAACTAATTGACGATGAATTCAAAAAAGTTAAAGAAGAAATAAAAATGAATTTGCCTTATGAATGGAATGAAATTGAATTAAAAAATGTTGAATTTTCGTATGAAAATAAAGGTAAAAAGAAAAATCTTAAAGATATAAATCTAAAAATAAAAAGAGGGCAAAAAATTGCATTTATTGGGGAAAGCGGAAGTGGAAAAAGTACAATCCTTGCTATACTAAGGGGTCTTTATCCTGTAGATAAAGGATATGTTTATTGTGATGGAAAAAAACTAGATCATGGTTTTACAAGATTAAAACATCATGTAACACTTATTCCTCAAGATCCCGAAATATTCAATAACACAATTGGTTATAATATTACAATGGGTTTAAGGACAAATAAAAACGAAATTGAAAAAGCAATAAATATGGCTCAGTTCGGAAAAGTTGTTGAAAGGTTGGAGAAAGGACTTAAGACAAATGTTCTTGAAAAAGGAGTTTCATTATCTGGTGGAGAAAAACAACGTTTAGCACTTGCTAGAGGTTTACTTGCTGCAAAAAAAAGCGATATTGTTTTGATGGATGAACCTACAAGTAGTGTTGATAGTGTAAATGAATTAAAAATACATGAAAATTTATTTTCGGAATTTAAAGATAAAATAATTATATCATCAATTCACAGACTTCATTTATTAAAAAATTTTGATTATATCTATATGTTTGATAATGGAAAAATTGTTGGTGAAGGAACAATTAATGAAATAAAAAAACACACAAAATTTATGAGTATTTGGAGAAAATATATGTTAGAAAAAGAGAAAGATAAAAGGTAGATTTTATAAACATCTTTTTCTTATTTAAAATATAAAATGGTGTTTAATATTGAAGCTATAATTTATTACGCGTTTCTTTTAGATAGTCTTGGAGCAAACATAACAGCTTGGTTTTTTGCAGGATGGTATAAGAAAAATATAAATAAAGGTGTTGTGAAACATTTCCCTGCAACAAAAGGCTGGACACTTACGTATTTAGTTTTAGTTCTTTGGATTGGTTTTGGTTTGTATAGATTAGGAATTTTACCTTGGTGATTTTTATGAAGAAAAAATAAGATTTATATACTCTTTTTATTATATTCTTATAAAGATTAAATAAATATTTTTAATATGGAAGATTTAAATTGGGATTTTGTTTTATCAAATAATGATGTTTTAATGATTACTAGTGAAACAAAAATTAAAGAATTTCTTAAGGAATTAGGTAATGAGATGGATGATGAAACTTTTATAATTGATGATAAAAAAAAGAGGGTGATTTCTCAAGACGAAAGTGAAATTAAATTTAGTGATTTGGGAAGTATTTCCTCTGGTTCTAAGAATTTTATAAAAGATAACCTTGCAAGTTATGTTGAATTTTTATCCCAAAAAAGAAATCTTTAGGAATGGTAGATTTTGCTTCAGGATTATTGCTTCTTAAGTCAATATGGGAATCAATTAAAGGTACAAGAAAGATAAAAAAAGATGATTCAAATCTTCTTAAAGATAAGGAGATTAGAAAAGATTTTCTAAATAACAATCCTAATGCATCCATAATTTATATAAATGGGAATCTTTATTTAGGGGACACCAACCAATTAAATAATTCTGATAAAGAAAAATTAAAAGAAATATATTCTCCTTTAAGTGATTCAAAGAAAAATTTTGACATAATAAAAAGTGATTTTTTTTATAGGGTTCAAGATTTAAAAAAAGAGCTTCCAAATAATAAAAATATTAATCCTTTTCTAAAATTTTTAGATTATGACTTGAAAACAATACTTAATCTTTCAATATATTCAAAAAAACTTTTTGATGATGGAAGATCTAAAGAAGCTCAAAAAATTATGGATGAGATTGGATTACAATATGGGAAAGAAGGAAGAAAACTATGTAACTTATATTCATCCGGTTATATAAATTCAATGACTGATTTTTTAATAAAGTTTTATGGGGATGATATAGAAAAAGCAAAAAAAGAAATAAATCCCACAATTAGAAAATTCTTGAAGCAATCAGATTATATTTTATTTATCCATCATGATTCTGACAAAGAAGATATTTCTAATGAAATTAAAATGTTTATATTGGGAAATAAACCTTATATTGCCATACATGGTGCTGGTTCAACAAATATAAGTAAAATTAAAGAAATTTTAATAGAATTAGAAGATGAAATATTGGGTGCAAACTATGAGGTAAATGAAGAAAATCTAAAAACATTATCTTTGTGCCCTCTTTTGCATGTTTATTTTACTAAAAAGAAAAAAGATTGAGTTTCTTATAATATTTTTTTAAACCAAAATATTTATAAATATACATTTTCTGTGTATACTTAAGGTATATACTTATACTTCCTTTCAAGCCATGCCTTGTGCATGGTTTATATTAAAATGAGCGACGTATTTGATAACAAAATTTTATGTAAAAACTGCGACAAAAAAATGCAGAAAGCAAAAGTTGCTAGAAATGGATTTTTGTTAAGGGCTGTTATTTGTGGAAACTGCAATGAAAAAATTTTACATCCTGTTGATCAAGAAAACTACAATAAATTTATAAATTTAAGGGATAAAGAATTCAGTGTAAAAATGAGACTTGTAGGAAATAGTTATGCTGTATCAATTCCAAAAGAAATTGTCTCTTTCATGAATAATCAAGAAAAAATAATGGATGAAATGGTAAATCTTTGTTTTGAAGAAATGGGAAGACTATCATTAAATTTTAATAAAAGAAAATGAAAAAATCAACAATTCAATTAAAAGTTATGGAAGCATTGCAAGATGATGCATACAAAGGAATAGCAAGAATAGATTATGAAATAATGAAAAGTTTAGATATAAAGAGAGGAGATGTTATTCTGATTAAAGGAAACAGAGAAACAGTTGCAATTGCTGACAGAGCATACCCTGCTGATGTTGGGGAAGGAACAATAAGAATTGATGGAATAATAAGAAGAAATGCAAAATCAGGAATAGGGGATGTTGTTTCAATTTCAAAAGCAGAAGTTAAAGAAGCAAAAAAAGTTATGATTGCTCCTGCTCAAAAAAACATTATGGTTCAAGGAGATTCTGAAAGTCTGAAAAGAGGGCTTTTAGGAAGAGCTGTTCTAAAAGGGGATGTTGTTGTTTTAGGGGGAGTTCAAAGAAGAAGAGATTTAATGTCAGAAGAACTTGGAGATTTAAATGATATTTTTGGAGATTTTTTTGGAGGAATGGGTTTTGGAAATTTAGGAGGGGGAATAACACAAATTAAATTTTTAGTTGTTAATTCTAATCCTAGTCAGCCATGTTATATTTCTGAAAATACAGAAGTTACATTAAATCCAAAAGCAATTGAAATTTCAGATGAAACAATTCCAGAACTTAATTATGAAGATATTGGAGGTTTAGGTGAAGAAATTACAAAGATAAGAGAAATGGTTGAGATTCCTATGAAGCATCCTGAAATTTTTGAAAAGCTTGGGATAGAGCCTCCAAAAGGTGTTTTACTTTACGGCCCCCCAGGAACAGGAAAAACACTTTTAGCAAAAGCAGTTGCAAGTGAATCTGATGCTAATTTTATTTTACTTAATGGTCCTGAAGTAATGTCAAAATATTATGGGGAAAGTGAAAAAAAGATTAGAGATATTTTTGAAGAAGCAGAAAAAACATCTCCTACAATTATTTTTATTGATGAACTTGATGCAGTTGCTCCAAAAAGAGAAGAAACAATGGGTGAAGTTGAAAGACGTGTAGTAAGCCAGATATTAACAATGATGGATGGTATGAAATCAAGAGGTAAGGTAATTGTTATTGGTGCTACAAATAGAATTAATTCTATTGATCCTGCATTAAGAAGACCGGGAAGATTTGACAGAGAAATTGCAATTAATGCTCCTGATAAAGAAGGTAGATTAGCAGTTTTAAAAATTCATACAAGAGGAATGCCTTTAACTAAGGACGTAAATTTAGATGAACTTGCTTCTGTAACACATGGTTTTGTTGGAGCTGATTTAGAATCATTATCAAAAGAAGCTGCTATGAATGTTTTAAGAAAATATTTACCTCAAATGAAATTAGATGGGGAAGAACAAATTCCGCCAAATATTCTTGAAAAACTTATTGTAAAACAAGAAGATTTTATGAATGCTTTAAGAAATGTGCGCCCAAGTGCTATGAGGGAAGTTTTGGTTGAAACACCAAATGTTAATTGGGATTCTGTTGGGGGACTTAGTGATGTTAAACAAGAATTAGGGGAAGCTGTTGAATGGCCAATGAAATATCCTGAAAGTTTTAAGAGAATGGGGATTAGACCTTCAAGAGGTGTTTTACTTTACGGTCCACCTGGAACAGGAAAAACACTTTTAGCTAAAGCAGTTGCAAAAGAATCAGGAGCAAATTTTATACAAGTTAAAGGTCCTTCATTGTTAAGTATGTGGGTTGGGAAATCAGAAGAAGGAATGAGAAAAGTTTTTGAAAGAGCAAGACAGGTTGCACCTTGCATTATTTTCTTTGATGAAATTGATTCTCTTGCAGGAAAACGTGGAATTGAAACAGGAACAAAAGTTACAGAGAGGGTTTTAAATCAATTATTAGCTGAAATGGATGGTTTAGAAGATTTAAAAGATGTTTTGGTTGTAGGGGCAACAAACAGACCTGATATGATTGATTCTGCTTTATTAAGACCTGGGAGATTTGATAAAATATTATTAGTTGGTGCACCTGAAGAAAAAGGAAGACTCAATGTTTTACAAATTCACACAAAAAATATGCCTTTGACAAAAGATGTTAGTCTTAAAGAACTTGCAAAAAAAACTTCAGGATATACAGGGGCTGATTTAGAGGCTGTTGCTAGAGAGGCTGCAATGCTTTCATTAAGAGAATCAATAGATTCAAAAGAAGTAAGTAAAAAACATTTTGAAGAAGCATTAAAAAAAGTCAGACCAAGTGTAAGCAAACCAATGATTGAAGTTTATAAAAAAATAGAAGAAAATATGAAATCATCAAAAGCAGCTGTTCCAACAGCAGGAAATAGTTATTTAGGTTAAATTTAAATTCTTTTACAAATTTTTATGAGACGTAAATTTTTAAGTGATATGGATGCATTAATTGCAGGAGAATTGCCAAATAAATTATCTGTAATTGAAATGAATGCATTAGATAGATTAGGTAGGGTAGTAGAAGAGAGAGATCATAGAACAGATATTATGCCTCCTAAAAGAGTTGGTGAAAAATTATATAGGTATTCTAGTGGGTTTTATAAGTTAGTTCATAAATAAAATTTTATTTTGTAGTTACAATTATTTTATTATCATCAATTAAAATCGTATGTTCTGTTTGAGCAACATTTTTATGTGAAGTTTCAACAAGAACAGCATAATGATGCAGGTTTTTATTTTCTTCAAGTTGTTTTAATCCAATCAAAGCTTTTGTACCAAATTTTTTTACAATCCATCTTGAGCAAAAAGGTAATGTTTGATATTCTTTTTTTATTAATTCAAGAACTTGTCTTGCTATGGGATTTCTTATATTTTTCTCACTAATTAACTGATAGATTCCAGAGGGTTTTCCATCATAAACTTTTCCATTGCCAGAAGTTGAAAAAGGTTCTATTGCATAAAGTCCTTTTGGCAAAAGATTTTCATTTCCATTATCAAAATTAGGTATTGAAATTCCTGCATGTAAATCATATTTTTCTACTTGATGTCCTGACAAATTTATTATTGGAGAAAATCCAGAAGACTCAATTGTTTCTTGAACTGTTTTTCCAATTTCTCTTATTTGTATATTTTTTTTAATTTTTTCCATAACATTTTCAAGAGCTTTTTCAGAAGATTCTATAAGTTCTTTATTTTCTTTATTATTTTCTAAATCAATAGAAAAAGCAGTATCTGCAATCCATCCATCAATATGAGCTCCAATATCAATTTTTAATAAACCATTAGCAAGTGTTTTATCATCATGGCTTGGAGTATAATGTGCTGCAATATCATTAATACATAAACCAGTGGGAAATGAGGGTTTGCCTCCTAACTCAAATATTTTTTCTTCAATTTTTTCAGCTATTTCTAAAAGAGGCATATCTTTTTTTATAAATTTTTGAGTATATTCTCTAACTTCTGACAAAATTTTTCCAGCTTGAATTATTTTTTCTTTGTTCATTTTAATTCGTTAGTTATATCAAAATTTTTATATTTTTTATCTATTACTCCTTTTTTAATAGCTCTTTTGAAAACGATTTTTACATAAGAAATATCTTTTTTGATATTGTTATTTTCAGTGAATGATAAATGCATATGTTTGTTTTTAATTTTTAATGTATGTGTTATAGCCCATAAAAGAACAGAGAATATTCTTAAAGGTACAAAAACTTTAACCCTTTCCTTTAATGTTTTATCTTTTCTAATTTTAAGATATTCTTCAAAAAATATTTCTTTTTGTTTTTCATTAAATGGTTTTCCAAAATCGGTAATAATTCCTGCAATATCTTGTGCAGGATCTTCTAAACCAAGACTTTCAAAATCAATTAATTTATAATTCCCTTTATTAATTATCATATTTTGTTCACAAATATCTCCATGAACTAAAACAAGAGGATGTTTATGTTTGCCAAAAGGAATTTCTTTTTTCAATTTCTTCCTTGTTTCTTCAAGAATTTTGATAAACTTTTTATTTTTTAAATGATTTCTTATATATCTTAAATTTTCCTTATCCAGAGTATCAAAATATACCTTATAATCTCTTCCCAAAACAGGAAGCTTGTTTGTTTTAGAATCTAATTTAATAGAGTGAATTTTTGCACTTAATTTAGCAATTTCTTTAATCATCTTTAAGCTTAAATGATTCTTAATTTTATTAAGGGTTTTTCCTTCTATATAAGAAATAATAATAAAATCACTATCAAATTCTTTTTTTGATTCATTTAAAATCCATGCTTTTGGACCGATATTGTATTTTTCAACTATTTTTAATGCTTTAAATTCTTTTTTTGATTTGTCAGGATTTTTAGAATTCATGTTTATTCTAAAAATAAATTTTTTTTGATTAACTTTTACTAAATAATTTAAATTACTAGTTCCCATACCTAATTTTGAAACAGAAACAACTTTTATTTTTGATTTAAGACCAAGTTGATTTTGTTTGAGATTTTCAAAATATTTTTTTATCTTCTTTTTCTCCATTAATTTTTCTCCTTTAATCTTCTTATTTTTGGAATAAAATTACTTATTTTTTCTTCAGATGCTTTTCCAGTTCCAAGAAAATCATTTTTATATTTTATAACTATAAATCCTTTTTTCCCTGTTTTTATATTTAGTTCTTGTCCTTTCATCCATTGTTCAACAAGTTCTTCAGAAATTTCAAAAACATTTTTCTTTATTTGGTTTTTTAAAATTTGAGAACCTTCAATACTAAGTCTTATATCTTTTGTTCTTTCATCTATTTTTGCAAAATAAACTCCAACTTTTTCAATAACAACTAATTCTTCTAATTTTTTTATTTCTTCATTTGTAAAACTTCCTGAAAAAAGAAATAATTTTTCTTTTCCTTTCATTATAATTTTTTCAGAAATTTCTTTTATTCCAAATTGCTTATTTAGTTTATTTTCTATTTCTTGTTTTTCTTTTTTATTTAAAATTTTCATTTTAATTCCTTTAATCCTGTTAGATTAGATGAAGATTGAATTTTTTTACCCAGATTATCAA
>CAYFIZ010000012.1:9033-11224 GCA_964343325.1 Candidatus Woesearchaeota archaeon | reverse complement strand
ATCAAGAGAAAAAAGAATAATTTTTAACAAACTTTATAACTTCTTCTTCTTTTTGTAATTTATGAAAAGAGAGATTGCAATTTTACTAAAAAAAACATTAAAAAGTTTAGGAATTGATTTAAAAAAAGAGGAAATTGAAAATTTAATTGAAATTCCTCCTTCTAGTGAAATTGGTGATTATGCTTTTCCATGTTTTTTTCTTGCAAAGAAATTTCACCGCTTCCCATGGGATGACCTTCAGAAGAAGGCCTCGGTGTACACCAAGGAGGTGCGAGTACCTCTTCGAGGCCTCAAATTACAGAATGAAGGGGCAAAAAAAAATCCTCATGAAATTGCTCTTGAAATAAAAGAAAAAATTTCTGATAAAAATTTTGAGGATATTCAAGTTTTAGGAGCTTATATTAATTTTTTTGTTGATAAGAAAAAGTTTGCAGAAAATATTATTAAAGAAATTTTAAAAGAAAAAGAAAATTTTGGAAGAAGCAATATTGGAAAAAAAGAAAAGACAATGATTGAGTTTTCTCAAGCAAATACTCACAAAGCCTTTCATATGGGACATATAAGAGGAACTTCTTTAGGAGAAAGTTTGGCAAGAATTTCTGAATTTCAACGAGACAAAGTAATCCGTGCAAATTATCAAGGAGACACCGGGATGCATGTTGCAAAATGGATTTGGTGCTATAAAAAATACCATTTAAAAGAAAAAATTCAAAAAGATGAATTATGGATTGCTTCAATTTATGTAGATGCTGTAAAAAAATTATCAAAAAATGAAAAACTCCAAGATGAAGTTAATGAAATAAATAAAAAATTAGAAGAGAGAAAAGACAAAGAATTAATTAAATTATGGAAAAAAACAAGGGAATTTAGTTTAAATTCTTTAGAAAAAATATATTCTGAATTAAATACTCATTTTGATAATTATTTTTTTGAAAGTGAAGTTGAACAAAAAGGAAAGAAGATTTCTAATGAATTATTAAAAAAGAAGATTGCTAAAAAAAGTCAGGGAGCAGTAATAATGAATTTAGAAAAATATAATTTAGGAATCTGGGTATTATTAAGAAGCGATGGAACTATTCTTTATTCTGGAAAAGATTTAGCTCTTGCAAAAGAAAAATTTAAAAAGTTTAAAATTGAAAAAAATATTTATGTGGTTGCAAACGAGCAAAATTTACATATACAACAACTTTTTAAAACCCTTGAATTAATGAAATTCAAACAAGCAGATAAATGCAGACATATAAGTTATGGGATGGTAAGACTTCCAGAAGGAAAAATGTCTTCGAGAACAGGAGACAACATTCTTTATTCTGATTTTATAAAAGAGATAACAAATTATGCTAAAGATAGAATTAAAGAAGGAACTACAAAAATTACAAAACGAGAATTAGAAAAAAGAGCTCTTGCAATTTCAATTGCTGCGATAAAGTATTCAATGTTGAAACAACATTCAAATAAAAATATAATTTTCAAAAAAGAAGATGCTCTGAATTTCGAAGGAGATACAGGACCTTATCTTTTGTATAGTTATGCTCGTGCTTCTTCTATATTGAGAAAGTCAAAAAATAAATTAAACAAAAATAATTTTCAAATAAAAAATATTTCTGAACATGAATTAAAATTATTGAAAAAACTTTCTCAGTTTCCAGAGATTGTTTTGAATTCTTATAATAATTTAAATCCTTCATTAATTGCAAATTATTCTTATCAACTTACACAAATTTTTAATGGATTTTATCACTCTTGTCCCGTTATTAACTCAGAACAGGAATTATTTAGATTAGCACTTGTTAAATCATTCAGATATGTTTTAAAAAATTCTCTAAAACTTTTAGGTATAGAAATTATAGAGAAAATGTAAAATCAAAACTTATTTAAATAAGTTTATCTCTTATATAATTATACCGTTTAGGTAATTAAGTAAATTAAAAAGGAGGCAATTAAATGACAAAAAAACAAAGCAATCAGATATTGAATTTTGTGACATGGTTTACAGGAATTGTGGTATCATTGGCAGTAGCATTTGGAATGATTAATGGATCATTAACAGTTCCAATACTTGATAAAGTACCCTATTTATTGGAGACAGTTGGTTGGATTGTTGTTATAACAACACTTGTTAGTGCAGTTTTAGCAATTCTTCAAAAATAATTTATTTTTAATTTACTAATTCTTTTTTTATATTTTTTAA
>CAYFIZ010000012.1:5992-8933 GCA_964343325.1 Candidatus Woesearchaeota archaeon | reverse complement strand
TTTGGATGGAATTTTTCATCATCAAGAAGCATAAACATTATTTGATTTGAATCAACAATAATAAATCTTGCTTTTATTTTATCCATGTTTTTAATTTCTGCAATTTTTTTAAAATCTCTTGCAACTTTTATATTATTGCTGTCAATTGGGGCTGCAATTCTTACTTTAACTCCTCTTTTTTTACATTTTTCTAAGCTTGGCATTAATGCCTCAATTTTTCTATTTAATCCTTCTTTTGTTGTTACAATAACCACTGTTTTTTCAGCATCTCTAATCATCATGTCAAGATGATTGTATAAGTTTTGTCTTCCTCTAAGGCTTCCTGATAAATCTGAAGGCTCAACAAATTTTATTCCTTTTGTAAATAAGGTATTTAACTCACTTAAAACTTCATCATTTTTCAAAGTTTCAAGTCTTTTGGTTTTTTCCTGAGCATTTTTTACAAGATTTCTTTTTACTCTTTCAATAACTTCTTCTGGTTTTAATGCAACAAATTTTATTGGTTTTCCAAGTTTCATTACTATGAATCCTTTTTTATCTAAACTTTCTAAGATATCATAAGTTCTGCTTCTTGGAACATCAGAAATATTACTTAATTCTCCTGCTGTAGATGTACCTCGTGAAAGCAATGCAGTCCATACTTTTACTTCATAGAGATTTAAATCAAAGATTTTTCTTAACCTGCTCAAAAATTCATCTTTTACTATCATTTTATAAATTTTTTTAGGAATTTTTACTTTTAAATATTGTTATAATAGAAGAGTGAAATCATAATATTACTTTTTGGTAGTTATTTTAGTAATTCTAATCTCCCCTTTTTTATCTTTTATCTGAAAGTTAATTCTGTTTTTAAATCTTTCCTTATCAGTTGTAACATTGTCTAAATGTATCTCAAATTTTTCTGAGTTTGTTCTTTCTTTAATAAATTCTTTTTGTTTTTCAATAATTTTTTTGAATTCATCGTCGGTAGAGATAAAAAGTTCAATTTTATCCTTTTTTTCTAATCTAAGTTTTTTTCTGAACGATTGAACATTTCTGGAGATTTCTCTTGCATATCCTTCTGCTTCAAGTTCTGGTGTTATCTTAGTATCTAGTTTTAAATAAATATTTTCATGACTTCCCGTCATAATTTCAATTTCTTTTACATTTAATTGAGTTTTGATAATTTCTCCAACTTTAGGAGTTATTTGCTTGTAATAGTTAACACTTACAAAAGGTAATGGCCATTTCAATCCAATCTTTATTTTATCTCTTTCAGCCAATCCTTTTTCGATCATATTAAATGCAATATCCATTTCTTCTTCTAAACTTTTATCAATCTTTTTCTTATCTGATTTTGGCCATGAAGATAAGTGGACTGATTCTTTTTTGAATTGTGAGTAAATATTTTCAGTAATGTAAGGTGCAAAAGGTGCCAAGAGTAATGAAACTTTTTCTAAAACTTCTTTAATAATTTCTTTTGTATCATCTCTGTCACGAGTCATTTTGATATAATTTCTAGAAAAATCATTTACAACAAAATTTTGTAATTCTGAAAAGGGTTTATCTATAGAATATTCTTCCAAACTTTTTGTAACATTTTTAATTACAGAATTCAGCCTACTAAGAATCCATTTATCTTCTATTCTTTTTTTATTTTTTTTATTTTCTAATTGATTGTGATATTTGTTTATGTTGTAAAGAACTGTTAAAAATGGAATTACTGATTCTCTCATTAGTTCATAAGAAAATCTTTTTTGATTTCCTGCATCTGAAGTACAAAATTGCAATCTAATAGCATCAATACCTGCTTGATCAATAATTTTTCTTGGTTCAATTATATTCCCTTTACTTTTTGACATTTTTTCTCCTTTTTCATCTACAATATGTCCTGCACAAATTACATTTTTGTAAGCTGGTTTTTCAAATAAAATTGTGGATAAGACATGCATTGTATAAAACCAGCCTCTGGTTTGATCAATTGCTTCAGAAATAAAATCATAAGGAAATCTTTTTTCAAAATATTTTTTATTTTCAAAAGGATAATGAAGTTGTGCAAAAGGAGCGCTTCCAGAATCATACCAACAATCAATTACATCAGGAATTCTTTTCATTTCTTTTCCACATCCTTCGGAACATTTTAATTTTATTTTATCAATCCAAGGTTTATGCAAATCAATTTTTCCTGTAATTTTCTTTGAAGATTCTTTTTTTAATTCTTCAATACTTCCGATAACTTTTATTTTTCCACATCCTTTGGAACATCTCCAAATAGGTAATGGCGTTCCCCAGAATTTAAATCTGGAGAGTGCCCAATCTTTTGCATTTTCAAGCCAATTGCCAAATCTCCCTTCTTTAATATGGTTGGGATACCAATTTATTTCTTTATTGAGTTTTAACATTTTTTTTCTAACTTTACTTGCTTTAACAAACCAAGAATTAATCCCATAATAAAGTAAAACCGTATTACATCTCCAACAAAATGGATATGAATGAGTTATTTTTTCTGTTTTGAAAAGTAAATGTCTTTTTTTTAAATCTTCTTTAATTGCTTGTTCTGCTTTTTTAACAAATATTCCTTTGAATTTTGGAACAATATCTAGGAATTTTCCATCTTCTCCAACAGTATGAACTACAGGTAAACCAGCTTCAATCCCTACCCTATAATCATCTTCACCATACATTACAGCTGTATGAACAACCCCTGTTCCTTCTTCTGTTGTAACAAAATCAGCGTTAATAATTTTGTAGGAATTTTCATTTTTTAGTTCTTTAATATCATATAAAGGTTCGTACTCTAAACCAATTAAATTTTTACCTTTTATTTCTTCAATAATTTTGTAGCCTTTTTCTAAAATATCTAATTTATCTTTTCCTAAAATTAAAAAATCTCCATCAGGAAGTTGGACTTTAACATAAGTTATTTTTTCTCCAATAGCCAGAGCAACATTTCCAGGTAATG
>CAYFIZ010000012.1:0-5892 GCA_964343325.1 Candidatus Woesearchaeota archaeon | reverse complement strand
ACTTTAACATAAGTTATTTTTTCTCCAATAGCCAGAGCAACATTTCCAGGTAATGTCCAAGGAGTTGTAGTCCATGCTAGAATATATTCTTTTGATTTTTTTAATTTAAATGCAATATAAACAGATTCTTCTTTAACATCTTTGTAGCCTTGAGCTACTTCATGGCTTGATAAAGGTGTTCCACATCTTGGGCAGAAAGGAACTACCTTATGTCCTTCATATAACATATCTTTTTTATATAATTCTTTTAAACTCCACCAAACACTTTCAATATAATTATTGTCTAAAGTTATATATGGATTTTTCAGATTAATCCAATAATTTAATTCTTCTGTTGATTTTTCCCAATCAGAAATATATGAGAAAACACTTTTTCTTGCTTTTTCTATGAATTTATTTGTTCCATATTTTATAATGTCTTTTTTGTCTTTCAAATTTAATTGTTTTTCAACTTGAACTTCTACAGGAAGGCCATGACAATCCCATCCACCTTGTCTTGGTACTGAGAATCCTTGCATGAATTTAAATTTACAAATTAAATCTTTGAAAGTCCTGACTTCAAGATGATGTAAACCAGGAGGTGCATTTGCAGTTGGAGGGCCTTCTAAGAATGAAAATATTTTTTTTTTAGGATTATTTTGAATAGCTTTTTCAATTTCTTTAGAATTTTCCTTCCAAACTTTTCTAGCTTCTTCTTCAATTTCTTTAAAATTATACATTTTGTTTTAAATAATAGAATGTTTTTAAAATATTAGATTCCACAGAATTGAGCTGCATGAACAGCATCAGGATTTATTCTTGTAATTTCATTTTGAATTTCTTGAGGCTGTTCTTGATATAGTTTTAATGCAGTTGCTTTTTCTCCTTGCCCTGTTAATTCCCACATTCTTTTTCCAACCTCTTGAGCTCTTTTTTCTAAATCACCTTCTTCTGCTGTGGTTGCATTAGTTTTATGGGATTTTTGATAAGTCATTTTAATTCTTACAAATCTAGAAAATGATTTGTATTTTAGATAATAATATTTATAGAAATAATTTCAATATTTTTTATTTTGAATATTTGTGAGTTCATTTTATAACTTATAGGAAAGGGTATTTTTAAATTTTTTCATTTAAAATTATCTAAAAATTCTTTTTCAACAAAATGTAATTTGTCTGGAATAATTATGCAAAAAGGTTTTTTAATTTTTATCTCTTTTAATTCCTTAATATTCTTATATAATATTTTTCTATGTCTTGTTCCTAAAGATTGACAAATTACAATGTTGTTTAATTTTATTTTTTTATTTTTAGCTGAAATTTCGAGCTGTTCTAATGCTTCTGAAAATTCAAGCCCAATATCAATCAAGATTAAAGTATGCGCATTTATTGACATATTTTGCTGCAAGATTTCCATAAAACTTTCAGGAGTAAAATTTTTTTTCCATTCAGGCATACTTACTATTTTTCCAAATTTATAAATTTGCAAACCTGTTTCAGCAATAGCATCTAAAATAGAGGCACTATAAATTATTTTATATTTGACATTTTGTTCTTTTGCTTCTTGAATTAACGAAATATGTGTTGTAGCTGTAAATGGAGATCCAAAAACCAATAAACAAATATCCATTTTTTTTGATTTATCAACTAATTCAAGAGATTCAACTAATTCTCTATCTGCGGGAATAATTTTTTTACCAATAACTTCCTGCAATTCTTCAGAACTATATGGAAAATCTATAGTATAATTTTCAAGATAAACACGTTTACATTTTTTAGCAATTTCTAATCCATATTTTGAAATTCCATCCATATTTAATCCCAAACCAATTAGATATAACATATAAAGACAACCAAGGTTTTCTTTATCAAACTTTCCTTTTAGATAGATAATTTTGATTTATTAAATTGTCTATTTGTTCTTTAAATTTCTACTTGTAATAATTATAATAAATAAAAAGCTAAAAAATAAAATATCATTTTTTAAGATTAAACTTGCAAGAACTCCAATTAAACTTACAAGAATAATTAATTTAAACCATTTTTGTCCTTGTTTTAATTCTTCTTTTGTTATCTTAGAAAGATAAGAACCAATAGGAAAAGCTAAAATTAAAAATAAAATTCCCATAATTAATTTAATGATTTCTTGCATTGTTTAAAATATATATTTATGTTAATAAATTTATTTAAACCTGGGATTGTGATGTTCATTTTATGGATTATGGAGAAATGATTGCAAAAGTAGCATTAGAAATAAAAGCCATTAAATTAAATCCTGATAAGCCTTTTACATGGACTTCCGGATTTAGAATGCCTATTTACAATAATAATCGAAGGTTTATTTTTGATCCTAAATCTAGATTTTTGATTGCAAAAGGTTTTGAAGATATTTTAGAATCTGAAAAAATTTCTTATGATGTAATTGCAGGAACTTCTACTGCAGGAATTTCACCAGCAACAACATTAGCAGATTTGTTATATAAACACTTAATTTATGTAAGAGATAAACCTAAGGTTCATGGATTAAGAACTCAAATTGAAGGAATAGATTCAGAGTCTGATTTAGATGGGAAAAGAGTTGTTTTAGTTGAAGATTTGATTTCTACAGGAGGAAGTTCTGCAAGTGCTGTTCAAGTTATAAGGGATGCTAATGGGATTTGTGATCATTGTATTTCTGTATTTGATTACGAATTTGATGCATCACAAAAAATGTTTGCAGGAGAAATAGCTTATGATGAAGCAGGAAATAAATTAGACTATTCTTGTAAAGTGAGATCTCTTTCAACTTATAATATTTTATTAGAAGTTGCTAAAGAAACAGGATATATTGATGATCAACAAGTAGAAATGTTGAGGGAATGGAGAGAAGATCCTTTTGGATGGGGTGAAAAACATGGATTTCCAAAAATAGAAAAATAATTTCTGAAAATATATTCTTTATGACAATAAATGATTTAAACTAGATTTGTTATTTTGTTAAATGCAAAGAATAATTCAAAGAGATAAAAGTATAATTCCTGCATGTGATTTTCCTTATGATAAACTTTTGGATGTTTTAGAATCAACATTTGATATTGAGGAAATTGGAGGGTATAAAATTCCTGCAATATCTGGTAGAGTTGGTTGGGAAAAGTGGGTAAATACAATTAGGGGATATACTGATAAACCATTAATTTATGATCATCAAAAAGCTGGCACAGATATTCCTGATACTGCAACAACATTTATGAAAGAAATAAAATCTGCTGGTTTTGACGCGATTATTTTGTTTCCTTTATCAGGACCAAAAACTCAAGAAGCATGGATTAAAGCTGCACAAGATTCAGGATTAGGTGTTATTGTTGGTGGTGAAATGACACATAAAGGATTTAAAGCAAGTGAAGGAGGTTATATTAATGATTTTAAAATAGATGATATATATTATGTTGCTGCTGATTTAGGTGTTACTGATTTTGTTGTTCCAGGGAATAGATTGGATTCTATTGAAAGAATAAAAAAGATTGTTGATTCTTCTGTGAAAGGAGATTCTGTTTTTTATGCTCCTGGTTTTATAGCACAAAGTGGGGAGATTACAGAAGCTGGAAAAGCTGTTGGAGAAAGATTTCATGCAATTGTTGGAAGAGGTATTTATCAAGCAGAAAATATGATGCAAGTAACTTTAGATTTAACAAGCAAACTTTAAATTCTTAAGTTTCTAATTTTTACTATGACTTATAATAAATATTTAATAGTTGCAAGTAAAAAAGATAAAGCAGGAATAAATATAACAACTAATCTTTCACAATTTAGAAAAAATCCTTTAATTTCATCTATTCAAAAACAAGATTCTGGTTTTGATTTTTATCTTGTTGAAGAAGAAATAATTTTTACAGAAAATCTTGATATGGAAAAAATTAATAAATATGATTTTATTATTTTTGCTTCAAAACATAAATCAGAAAAAGGAGTAAAAACTTTGACTGTTCATGCTCCAGGGAATTTCCGTAATGCAGATTTAGGGGGTGAAATGGGAAAAGTTTGCAAGAGTTCTGCATTATTTCAAAAACAGATATTTGAAAAACTTAGGAAAAATGCAGAAGAACATAATTTGAAATATGACGTGACTTTGGAATCTACTCATCATGGACCTTTGATTGATAAGCCATGTGTTTTTATTGAAATTGGCTCAACAGAAAATGAATGGGTTAATAGGAAAGCAGGATTTATTATTGCAAAAACAATCTCAGAGATAATTCAAGAGTTTAAAGAAAATCCATATAATGAAATTGCAATTGGAATTGGTGGGCCTCATTATTGCCCAAATTTTAACAAGATTCAATTAAACTCAAACATTGCAATTTCTCATGTAATTCCCCAGTATGTTTTTCCTTTAACAGAAGAAATGATAAAAGAAGCAATTGAAAAAACAGAAGAAGAAATTGATCTTGCAATTTTGGATTGGAAAGGACTTGGAAATGCAGAACAAAGACAAGAGGTTTTAGATATTTTGGACAAACTTTATGTGAGATATGAAAAAACAAGTGATGTTAAGAAATAATTATTTAATTTCTAAATAACAATACCATATAAATATTTATAAATTATATTTTTTTTGAAAAAATTATGGAGAGTACACAATTAAGAAACGGAATAATAGAACGTTATGATGATGGAAATGGAGATATATTAAAAGCACTTTTAAGAAGAGGGTATGATGGTGAAGGTATTATTCCTTCAGAAGAAGATTGGAGAGATTTAATTATTAGAAATTTTGAGGATGTTCCAGAGTTAGCTAGTAATCCTTATGATACTAAAACTTCAACCTTATTAGCAATGAGTGGAAGAGTTATGAAACTTGTCTTACCTCGTGAGACTGGAAGTGGAGAATTAACAGAAGCTGCTAAATTTGGTTTAGGATTATTTAATCTTGATGAAAAATCAGTTTACAATGGGGCAAGATTAGATAATTCTGGATGGGGGAGATTAAAAGGAAGTGGAGTTTATATTAAACAGAGAGAAAAATGGTTTGAAGAAGGAGTAGGTGGGGTTTTAGAAGGATTAAATAGGAATATGACACGTGAACAAGCAAAAAGATGTCCTATGCTTTTAGCAAAATTAGGACATCCAGATCATGTTGAAGAACCTTTTTGGATAGTTAAGGGTGGAAGAGATCAATCAATAGAGGAAGTTGAAAAAATTATTGATATGACCTTTGAACTAGGAAGAGAATATGGTCATACTAAGATGATGGGGCAATTTGTACCTCAGACTACTAGTCCTGATGGAGTTTTGAAGATATGGTCTGTTAGGGGATGTAATAACATGGCTGAGTCAAGTGTAGAGTATAATCCTAAAAAAGATAAGTTACGGTTTGTTTTTGATAGGATCAAGGGTATTGAAGAAGTTGATGAAGCAAGAGATTATTTTAAAAAATTAGAAATGTTAGTAGGAGGCCTACCTGAACAAATTGAGATGATTAGAGGGGTTTTAGATGAAAGAGATGAATTAAAAAGAAGATTATCAAAAGCTGAAGAAAATTCTTCTGCAATTTCAGGTGAAAGAGATAAATGTTTAGGGGAAATAGATGAATTAAGAAAAAGACAATTAACATCTAACGAAATTTATTCTGCAATTAAAGGAAGTATCGCCCCATCAAGTGAGAAAGCTGTAAGGGAAATTCTTGATGGTTTAACAATTAAATAGATTTTTTATTTCTTAACTTTTTTCAAATGCAAAAATCCTTCCCATGCAATCATTAAACCAAGAGCAAACATTGCAAGTGAAATAATTGTTAATATATAATTTCCATTAAAGAAATATCCTTGTGAGCTAAATGTTAAATACAAGAGTGCAGACATTGTTGTAATAAGAACAAATAGTGCAGGAATTACAATAAATTTAACTTTTATTTTTTTTGAAAGGAAAAAAGATGCAA
>CAYFIZ010000011.1:0-11274 GCA_964343325.1 Candidatus Woesearchaeota archaeon | reverse complement strand
TTCCAACTCGAGCCCACGCTCGGATTTCTGAAGTTTGGCTACGCGATTTGTTTTCGCGTAAACTCTCGACCTCCGCAAAAGAAGTTGCGAAGAAATTATTTAATTTGAACATATAACTTTTATACTTATTTAACTTAAAAATTTAATGAATAACTTAAAGGTCATGAAGGGGCACGAGAAGGTCATACCCTTGCAGGGCACGAGAATCTCTAAAGAGACAAGTAAAATAGAATTGTTAAAGAAGATTACTAAGAAGAAAGAATTTTCTCAATTACCAAAAAAAGATATTGAATTAGCTTTTGAAAAATTTGATAAAGATAAATATTCTGATGAGGAAAAATTTAAACTTACAAGAGATTTGTTAAGAAAAGTTTTTTCTAGTTTTACAAGTCTTAAGTTGTTGAAAAATAGGGAAATTAACCCTGAAGAAGCTTTGAAAAAACATCTTTCAACAAGAGAGAGGTTTCAATATTATGATGAATTGTATTTAAGAATTCTTGGAGATTTGAAAGAAGAGAAAAATATTTTTGATTTAGGGGCTGGAATTAATGGTTTTAGTTATAAATATTTTGAAAAAATTGATAGAAATTTTCATTACATTGGTATTGAAGCAATTGGACAATTAGTTGAATTAATGAATTATCATTTTAAAACAAGAGGAATTGAAAATTGTCATGCTCTTCACATGAGTTTATTTGAGATTGACAAAATTAAAAAATATATCAAAGGTGCTGAATTACACCAAGGGTGTATACCCAAAAAGGGCACGAGAACTCCTCACGAGGCCTCGAAAAATCTTAAAAAAAGATTTTTACAAGGGGCAAAGATTGTTTTTTTATTTAAAACAATAGATTCTTTGGAAATGTTGGAAAGAAATTATTCAAAGAAATTAATTTCAGAAATTTCTCCTTTGGTTGATAGAATTGTTGTAAGTTTTGCAACAAAAAGTATGAATAAAAGAAAAAAATTTAAAGTTAAAAGAAACTGGATTATTAATTTTATTAAAGAAAATTTTGAAATTTTAGATGATTTTGAAATAGGGGATGAGAGATATATTATTTTTAGAAAATAATTCAATTTTTCAATTATATTTATATACTCAAATAATTCTTTTACATTATGAAATTTGATTTTAAAAGAAAAGTTCTGAAAAATGGCATGACTATTTTATTTGAAAAAAGAGATTCACCTGTTGTTAGTGTTGCATTTGCAGTAAGAGGTGGAGGCATTAATGAAAGTGTTGATGAAAAAGGAATTTTTCATTTTATTGAACATATGCTTTACAAAGGGACTCCTAAAAGGGATGCAAAAAAAATTGCAGAAGAGATTGAAAGAAAAGGAGGTGATTTAAATGGTTTTACAAGTGAAGAAATTACTGCTTATTGGTGTAAGATGCCCTCTAAACATTTAGATGTTGCTTTAGAAGTTTTAGGAGATATGGTAAAAAATCCAAAATTTGATGCTAAAGAATTAGAAAAAGAGAGAAAAGTTATTTTTGAAGAACTTAAAATGCACCATGATAATCCTAGATCATATATTTTTGAAGGAATTCTTAAATCTCTTTATGATGGAACTATTGCAATTAATTTAGCAGGAACTTTGGAGACAATGAATTCAATTGATAGAGAAAAGATGCTTAAAAAGTTTGAAGAAGTTTATACCTCTAATAATATGATTTTATGTGTTATTGGTGATGCTAATTTTGAAGATGTGGTTAAATTCGCAGAAGAAAATTTTGGAACAGAAAAAGGAGAGATTTCTAAGCAAGAATTTAATTTAAAGAAAGGAGTAGAAATAGAAAAAAGAAAAGGTATTGATCAGGCTAATTTGGTTTTTGCATATCATGTTCCTTTGGCAAACGATAAGAAAAATTTTGCTGCACAAGTTCTTAGTACTTTAATGGCTGAAGGTATGTCTTCAAGGCTTTTTAGTGAAATAAGAGAAAAAAGAAATTTAGCTTATGGTGTTAAAGGGGGTTCTGAGATAAGCAAAGCTTTTGCTTATAATTTTATTTATGTTGGAACTACTAAGGAAAATGTAGAGACTGTGAAAGAAATTATTTTAAAAGAATTTAAAGATGTTACAGAAAATTTAACTGAAGAAGAACTTAAACAAATAAAAGAACAAATAATTGGGAATCATTATATTTCAATGGAAGATTCACAGACACAGATGGTCAATTTATTAATTAGCGAGATTGAAGGAAATGCAAAAGATTTTTATGATTTTGAAAAAAATATTTCAGATGTTAAATTAGAAGATGTTAAAGATTTAGCAAAAATAAAAGATTATAGTTTTTTTGCGTTAGTTCCCGAATAAAGGGAACCAAGGTTTCCCTTATTACCCAAAGGGCATAAACAACCTTCCTTTTAAGCATACCTTGAAAGGCACGAGAACCTGTGAACTTTCACAGGCTGAAAGGTGATTTCAAAACACCTCGATGAAATCACACACAATATATTAATGTTTTTTTAATTTATTTTCAACAAATCTTAAAAACTCTTTATTCTAATTTTTTTTATGTTCATAGTAAAAGTTCCAGGGATTAATGGATTGGGAAAGACAAAAGGTTGTGAAAATTCTGGAAATGGAATTATCAATGAATTAAAAAATATTTATATGAATGAACAAGGAAAAATAGTTGATGTTTCTCTTTTAGATTTAGAAGAAATTCATTTAGATAATTCAAATTTAGAATTAACAAATAATTTAATCTATAAAAATTCATTTGAAGCATTTGAAAACAAGCCAAAAATTGTTTTTCTTGGAGGGGATCATTCAATTTCTTATTCAACAACAAAGGCTTTTTTAGATTATTGTAAAAATTCAGAAAAAAATCCATGTTTGATTATTTTTGATGCTCATTTAGATTGTATGGAATCAGCTGATGAAAAATTTCCAACACATGAAGAGTGGCTGAGAAGTTTAATTAACGCTGGTTTTCCTACAGAAAATATACTTTTAGTAGGTGTAAGAAATCAACATATTCAGGAAAATAGTTTTTTGAAGGAAAAAAATATTAAAATGATTTCAATGAATCGATTTTCAGAGGATTTGCAGGAAACTTGCGATATCATAATGGAATTTTCAGATAAAAAAGAATTATATGTTTCAATTGACATAGATGTTATTGATCCTTCTTTTGCACCTTCTACAGGTCATCAAGAGCCTGGAGGATTTACAAGCAGACAATTTCTTTATTTGATTCAAAGAATAAACAAAATTAAAACTTTTCGAGCAGTGGATATTGTTGAAATTAATGAAAAAGAAGATAAAAATAATATAACTCTTAAACTTGGGGCAAAAATTTTGTCCGAGTTGCTATAAAAATTGAAATATAGATTAAAAAGAATTGATTGTTTTATATGATTTGTGGTTTGTAAAATATATATTGTAATTTGATTTTATTTAAAAATAGTTTTTTGTTTTTTATATTTTAATGGGTGGATTAAAAAAACTTACAGAACAGGGATATATGGAACTTAATTCTATGAAGCAAAAGGTTTTTGATGTTTCTAGAATTTCTGATAGGGGAAGATTAAATCTTTCTAGATATGAACATTTAAGTGCAAGGGTCAATGAAATGGGCGAGGGATATGATGTTTCAATATTTGTGAAATTTTTAGATTATCATAAAGGAGTATATGAAATGAGAAAGAAAGAGGTTAGTAGTTTTCTTCAACGAGCTTAAAAATTTCTGATTTTTTCCCAATACTTTCTTGAAGTTTTTCTTGAGGGGCATTGATTATATTTTTCATTGTTTTGAATTCTTTCAAAAGTTTTTTTGCTGTTTTCGGCCCTATTCCTGGAAAACTTTCGATTATAAATTGCATTTGTTCTTTTTTATCAAAGCTTTTTCTTGTAACATTTAAAGATATTTCTTTTGATTTTCTTTTTGAAAGAACTGAAATAAATTTTGCAGTATCTTCATAATTTTTTGTAAAGATTATGGGAATTTTATGTTTTAAAAGAATTGAAAGTAAAAATCCTCTAATGGCATTTGCATGCATCCCTTGAAAACAACTTGTGGTTTTTTTCGATTTTGACTCTAGGAATTGAAAAGCGTTTTCTTTATTTGTTTCTAAAGGAAAACCCATTTTTCCTCCTTCAGAATCATTATAAAGTTCTTGTTCATCAATACCTTCTATAATTAATAATTTATTTTTATATTGTTGCAATCCTTCTAATTGATTCACCAATCTTTTATTTTTCATTGAAGATATAAAATCAAGAACAGTTTTTCTTTCAATTGCAACATCGCCAATAATATAATCTGCAACTTTTAATTCTTTAATCTCAACTTCAAAACCTAATCTTGAAAGTTCAGAAATAACTAATGAATTTTTTTCACGATAATCAATTATGATTTTTTGTGAAAATTCTTTTTTTATTTTTAATTTTCTTTTTGAAAAAATATCAAATATTTGTTTTGTTTTCATCTTAATTTCACTTGTCTTTCATCTTTTAATGAAATATTATTTTCCAAATCTTTTTTAATAGAATCTATTGCACTATGCATCTTTTTTTCTTTTGCTTTAGAAACATAGAAATAAGCTTCATCCCTTGTTTTTTTTGTTATAAGAATTATTATTTTCCCTTGCATTAATCGAGCAGTTCTTCCTCCTCGTTGAATTGTTCTTATTGCTGAAGCAACTGGCTCATAAAATATAACTGTATTTACTTCAGGGATATCTAAACCTTCCTCACCAATAGAAGTTGAAACAATAACATCTATGTTTCCTAAAGAGAATTCATTAATTATTTTTTTCTGATCTTTTTGTTTTAAACCAATACCTTTTTTCAGTGTTTGTCCGACAAAAATTTCTGATTTTATTTTTCCTATTTCATTTATTTTTTCAGAAATTAATGAAGCAGTATCTCTAAATTGTGTAAATATAATAAGTTTAGTTTTGATATCTTTGTTTTTTTCTTTTTTTATTATTTCAATTAATTTTTCAATTTTTGGATGTTCAATATTTTTTTCCAACATATCTTTTGTTTTTTTAAAAACAAAATTAAATTCTGGTTTTGAAACTAATTTTATAACCCCTTTACTTTGATTTCTTTTTGCTTGTTCAATTAAATTTTTTAAATATTCATTAAAACTTTTCAATGTTTGTGTTTCTAAAAGTTCTAGTGCATGATGAAGTTTTATTGCTTGAGCACATGCACTCATTCCAAGTAGGTAATTATAACTTTTTTTTCCTCGAGATATTGTAAAAGATATCTTTTTCTGCAAATTTATTAATTCTGTTTTTGATGCAAAGCCAAATAATAATTTCCTTGATTTTAATTCAATAACATAATCATCAAAAATTTTTTTTAAAGGTTCTCTTATTTTTTCAAATTCCACCGGAAAATCAAGATTTATTTTTTCAAATTCAAGTTCTTGAAGATATTTTTTTACATCTTCACTATCACGAGTTCTTAATTCAACTTCTTCTATTGAAAGATTCTTGCAGATTTCTTTTATTTTTGATTTTTCACTTCCAGGGCTTGCTGTTAATCCAATAATTCTTTGATGTTCTGCTTGTTTTTTGTATTGTTGTGCAATATAATTATAATCATAATTTTTAAGACATTTATGTGCTTCATCCTCAATAAGTAAACAAACTTCATTTAGATTATAAAGATTATTTTTTAAGTCATTTGCAATACATTGAGGCGTTGAAAAAATTATATCGCTTGTTTTCCAAATTTTTTTTCTTTTTTTAGCATTAATAACTCCTGTAAATAATTGCATATCTGCGAACAATTCTGGAAGATGTTTTTCAAAATAATTTAAATGTTGTTCTGCTAATGGTTTTGTAGGTGCAAGAAAAACAACTTTTTCTCCAGGAAATTTTTTCATTCTTTCTACAGTAATCATTAATGCAATAAGAGTTTTTCCAAGGCCTGTCGGAAGTACAACTAAACAATTTCTACTTAAACATGTTTCAAAAATTTTTTTTTGATAGTCTCTTGGCGTAATTTTTTCTAAAAAATCCATTTTCCTCTTTTATTTGATTTTTTAACTTATTTAATTTAAATATTTTTATATTACTAAGAACACATAAGCTAGTCCAATTAAAACAATCGTAGAAAGAAAACTCCATAAAATCAAGCTTCCGAAAAATATTTTATTTCCATCTAAATCAGATATTGGAAGAAGATTAAAAAAAGCATAATAAATATTTAGTTTTGAAAATTCGTCAAAACCTATTAGATAACCTATAATTGCAAGAATTAAATTCATCAAAATCCCAGATCCTGCTATTAATCCAATATGATGTTCTGTCATTTCTGAAAAATCATAAAGCCCATATCTTTTAGCTGCCCTGTATATTTTGGGTTTTACATCAAAAACAAGACAAGCCATCCATTTTAAATATCCTAATGAAAGAGCTGTTACTAATATTGGTAAAAATGCTCCTGCAGGAAATTGTTTTTTGAAATATTTTGTTGGTTTGAAGCCATATCTTTTTACTTCCCACAATTTTATTTCTATTTCTGAATCAAGATGATAACTTGTAATTTTTTTTGCAAAAACATTAGCAGTTATGATGATGAAAATAGAAATCAAAACAGGCAAGAAAGTTTCTGATATTTTTAATAAACTTATTGTAAACGCAAGGATTAATGTGATTAAAAGTATTGTAAATATTTCGTTTTTGTTTATCATTGTAAGACACCTAACGGTTTCTTGACACTCAACTTCCCTTAAGTTTGGGTCAAGCCTGATTTTCTAAAGATTATAATTTTTATAAATTTTGTTGTATTATTTATGACGGAAAACTATTTAAATATTGTATTGTAATTTTAATTTATGAGGGTTAAAAAAATGACAGAAGTGATTGGGGTAAAAGTTTATACAGATTCAGGGGATCTTTTTGGAGAAGTTGAAGAGGCAAACCTTCTGGATAATAGGGTTGATGGATGGAAAATAAAAGTTTCAGGAACAATTTCTTCTTTAATTAGCGGTGCAAAAGGTGTTATTATTCCTCATAAATTTGTAAAGGCAATAAGTGATATTTTCATAATAAATAAATCTGCTTTGCCAGGACCTGAATCAGATATGGAAGAATCTCCAGAAGAAATAGCATAAAATGGCACAAGAAATTTTTCTACAAAATTGGATTTTTACAGAGTTTGCACTTCCTTTTTTATTAATATTTTTTGTAGTTTTCGCAATTCTTGAAAAAACAAAAGTTTTGGGGGAGGATAAAAAACAGTTGAATGCTTTAACTGCATTCATAATAGGATTAATTTTTATAGCATTTGCTGATTACACATTAGTTGTTCAAAATCTAATTTTATTTTTAACAGTTGCCCTTATTATTGTTTTTGTGATATTATTGCTTTGGGGATTTGTTTCCACAGGTAGTAAGGAAGGATTTGAACTTGAATCATGGATGAAATATAGTTTATGGGGTGTAATTAGTATTGCAGTTATTATTGCAGTTCTTTGGGCAACAGGAATTCAAGGAGGGGTAATTGATTTATTATTTTATCAAAGTTGGAGTGGAGTATTTTGGACAAATATTTTGTTTGTTGCTGCTGTTGCAGGTGCTTTAGCTTTAATATTGAAAGATAAGTAATAATTCAGAAACATATTTAAATAAAATATCTTAATTATATATATGCTTAATTCAATGTTTTTTTTACAATCTTATGGTTTTTCTGGAGGTAGTAATTTTGGAAATATTTTGAATAGATTAGGAGACTTAGGATTTTTTGATTATGTTTTGCCTTTTCTTATAATTTTTGCTTTGGTATTTGGAATTCTTACTAAGACAAAAATTTTTAAGGAGAATAAAGGAATTAACGCAATTATTGCTCTTGCTGTTGGTTTAATGGCTTTGCAATTTGGATTTGTTTCTGTATTTTTTTCAGAATTATTTCCTAGGTTAGGTATTGGTCTTGCATTTATTTTATCTGTGCTTATACTTGTAGGTTTATTTTTTGATACAGAAGGTCAAGCAATGAATTATGTTTTATTAGCTGCGGGGGTAATTATTCTTATTATTGTTTTGGCATCAACAGCAGAAGCAAGTTCTTGGTGGTATTCTTTGTCTTTTTTTAGTGGAAATTTAGGGGAAATATTTCTAATAATTGGAATTGTTGTGGTTATGGTGGCTGTTGTTGCTAGTGCGAATAGTAAAAGTCAAGATAAATATAAACCTGTTTGGATGAGGGATTAAAAAAAAATTATTTTTTCTTAGAAATTTTCTTTAATTTTGAAAATGTTTCATCTTTTTTTGTTTGTTTATTTTGAGAAATTTTAGGTTTTTCATTTTTTTCTGCAACAGAATTAACTATTTTTCCAAAAGAATCTTGCATCATAGTCATTTCTTTTTTTATGCCTTCTAAATTACTTCCATAACTTCCAATTTTATCAAGAATTGCAATTTGCATTTTATCAAGAATTGTTTCTATTTTTTTAATTCTTTCTGAAACATTTTCAATTCTTGATTCTGCAAGTATTTTGAATTCTGAAAGGTCTTCAACATTTTTTTGAATTTTTTGAATTTTCTCAAAAAAAACCTGTTCAGATATTTCAATTATTGTATTTGTGTCAACTCCTGTTTGAGAATATTCATAACTTTCTTCTTGAGGATAACCTTGATATTGTTCTTCTTGTTGTGTTTGTGGAGAATATGTTTCTTGTTCAGAAATGTCTTGTGTTTGAGTGGTATAAGTTTCTTCAGGCATTTGTTGAGATTGTGTTTGCAATCCTTCAAAATTCTGGGCTTCAGGATTTTCATTTGAAACAGCATTTTTTATTTGTGCTTGATTAAATGAATCGTTTATAATTTTTGGAGAAACTCCTTGCTCTTGTAATTGTTTGACAATTTCATTTTCAGAAACTCCTTGACTTTTCATTTGTGTTATTTGTTCTAGAACACCCATTTGAAAACAACCTAGCGGTTTTTATCTCCAGAGGAGACCCCTTTGTCTTTGGGGCTGATTTTCCCTCTAAGCGCGGAAAAGCGATTTCTTAAATTGCCTCCGCTGGAAATCGCGCATTTAATTATTATTTTTTTCATTATTAAATTTATTTTTTAAATTTAAATGGCTGAAACATTTTTGCCTGTTTTGCCAAAATTTCTAAATCCTCTTTTTTTGCAAATTTTGAAAATTCTTCAGAGATTATTTCTAAAAATGATTTTATTCTTTCAATTTCATGTTTTAATGTTTCAAGGTCTTTTTTTAATTCCAATAGTTTTTCACTAGTTTCTTCTTTAATTTCTATAAGATTTTGACCCATTAAAAGAAGCCGCTCCCTTGACATATTTTGTTTTTCTTCTAAATCTTTCATCCTCATATTTGCATTTGGTTCAGCATATAATTGTCCGTAATTCTCTTGTTCTTGTTGCTCTTTTTTATTTGCCATATAAAAATGATGTTAATGCGATTTAAATGTTTTTTGTCGTAAAAGATAACACAAAAATTTTAAACTCTTTAATCTTTTAGATAAAATGCAATTTGGAGAAGGAACTAAATTATATAGTTATGAAGTTCAAAGAGAAGGTGGGGAAGATGTTCTTTATATGAATTATCTTGGGGCCCCTTTTGTTCCAAATATTTCTGATTATCCAAAAGTTATGGAACGAACAGTTGATGTTCTTATAGAGAATCCAAATGTTTCAAGAATAGTTTTTGTCCAGCAAAAAAATTATAATTATGATTTAACTGAAACCTCTTTACTTTTAGAAATCGCTCAATTATATGTATTTTTAATAAAACAAGAAAAAGTTTTGTCGCAAGGAAAACTTATCACAAATTATGAACAATTTTTTTCCAAAAGATATAACGATGTTTTTTATTTTTTATTTTTGTTAAAACAAGATGCTATTGCAGCTTATTATGAGATAAAGAAAATTATTGTTGAGGCGAATTTACTTTTGGAAAAACTAGGCTTGGCATTTAGAACAGATCAAAAAAATTACATTCTTTTTTTGGAGAGGATTTTCAAATTACTTGAAAAAACAAAACTTATCCAAATTTCTTTGCCTTATTTAGATAATTATCAAAAAGGTTCAAGAGATATTTATTATAGAATTTTTAAGCCAGACATAGTTCCTAATTTTACTTTTACAAGGCTTATTTCTGATTTGCCTGAAGATGCAGAAATTATTAACCAGTATAAACTTGTTTCTGGAAATTATGATGAATCTATTATTACTATTTTGAAAAAAAAGGGTGAAGCAAAATTTGTTTATCATATAATCCCGCCTGAAAATTCTTTAAGTGAAGAACATAATATGTTGTTAAACATAGCAAGAGGTGTTTTGATTGAGCATCAGCCAAAAGCAGAAGAGTTTACAGATACTGAAAGAACAAGGCAGGTTTTTTTTAATATTTCTAGAGATTTACTGCAGGATTTAGCAAATTCAAAATCAATAAAAATTGCTTATGGTGAATTGAATAAACTTGCAACTATTTTAGTAAGGCATACAATTGGTTTTGGAATTATTGAAGTTTTATTGCAGGACAAAATGCTTCAAGATATTGTTTTAAATGCCCCTGTTTCAACAACAAAAGTTTTTGTTAGACATCAAGAATATGAAGAATGTGTAACTAATATTCTTCCAAGTCAGGAAGATGCTGAATCTTGGGCTGCAAAATTCAGAATGATTTCTGGAAGGCCCTTAGATGAAGCAAATCCTATTTTAGATACTCAACTTGAACTTGATAATGTTAATGCAAGAATTGCAATAATTCAAAATCCATTATCTCCTAATGGGTTAGCTTATGCAATAAGAAGACATAGGGAACAACCATGGACATTGTCTTTATTTATAAAAAATAAAATGATGAATTCTTTTGCAGCTGGATTATTAAGTTTTTTAATTGACGGCTCAAGAACTTTATTAGTTGCAGGAACAAGGTCAAGTGGAAAAACTTCTGTTCTTGGAAGCTTGATGCTTGAAATTATTCCAAAATACAGAATAATTGTTATTGAAGATTCTTTGGAATTACCTGTAGATTCTTTAAGCAAACTTAATTATGATATTTTAAGAATGAAAGTTAGAAGTGCGTTGCTAAAAACAACAACAGAAGTTTCTGCAGATGATGGAATTAGAACAAGTTTGAGACTTGGAGATAGTTCTTTGATTATTGGTGAAGTTAGAAGTGTTGAAGCAAAAGCATTATATGAGGCAATGAGAGTTGGTGCATTGGCAAATGTTGTTGCAGGAACAATTCACGGAGCTTCTCCTTATGGTGTTTTTGACAGAGTTGTTAATGATTTAGAAGTTCCTGCTACAAGTTTTAAAGCTACAGATATAATTG
>CAYFIZ010000010.1:0-12294 GCA_964343325.1 Candidatus Woesearchaeota archaeon | reverse complement strand
CATCCGCAAAACGAGACAATTAAAGCCGTCATAAAAGATGACGTTGATAGAGTTGCTGTGTAAGATTCAAGGTTTCCGAGAATTTCAGCAGACAACTACTAAAAGCTTCACTTATGTTTTATTAATGGGAATATTTTGCTACTTATTGAGTTTATTATTACAATAATTCTTAAAAAGATAGATTAAAATATAATAAGACCTGAAGTTTTATGACAATCAAGACTATCCCTATTATAGTGAAAAAAGGGTGAGGAATATGATGATAATTGATACACTTAATAAGTATAGAAAGAAGTTTGAGGATAATGAAGAAGAAAAAAATGCAAAAGTGTAATGGATGAAAAAATTTCTGTTTAATCAAAAAATTTAAAAACATTCATTATTAGATAATTTAGTAACTGTTAGGAATAGGGAAGATATTTGTTTGAACTAATTCTAAGAGTAAAGTTAAATAACGCAGGAGGATAATATGAAAGTTTATGTAGGAAATCTGCCTTTTAGTGTTGATCAAGAAGGATTGAAAGGACTTTTTGCAGATTACGGAGAAATGGAAGAAGTTGTAGTAATCTCAGACAAGTTTTCAGGCAGATCAAAAGGATTTGGTTTCATTACTTTTAAGGATGAAGAAAGTGCGAAGAAAGCAATTTCAGAAATGAATGACAAAGAAGTTGAAGGTAGAAAGTTGAAAGTTAATGAAGCAAAACCAATGGAAGATAGACCACCTAGAAGAAATTTTAATCAGAGAAGATTTTAGGCAGTTTAAGAAGTTTATTTTTTATTTTATTTTTTAGATAATTTTATAATCTAAAGATTCTTGTTAATTATATGAAAAAAGGTGCGGGATTTTTATGGACACTATGGGCTGTAATAACAATAGTTGCTGTTTTACATTTGATAAGAGCTGTTATGGAATGGTCTGTAATTATTGAAAGTTTTGTAATTCCTATTTGGTTTTCTTATATTGTTTTTGTAATAATTGGATTCTTGAGTTATAAATTATTTATATATTTAAAGAAATAAGAAAACATTTATATAACATTTTTATTTAATATTTCTAATTAAAAAGGAGGTGAATATGGTATTTACACCAATAGAAATTATTGCTTTAGTTATGATTGTTTTAGGAGCAATAAAAATGATTGTGCTTTTAGTTAAACCAAAAGCATGGATGAATTTTGCAAAAGGAGTTTATAGTAAACCTAGTGTTGTTAAAGTAGTTGGTTTTATTTTAGGAGTTATTGTACTTTACTATTTACTTTCTGCTGGAATAACAATTGTTCAAATATTAGCTGTTACTGCATTTGTAGCACTTTTATTTATGATTGGACTTGTGGAAGAAATAGATTACTTTTTGAAAAAGTATGAAGAACTCATCAAAAAAGGCACTATGTGGAAAGACTACTGGTTTTACACACTTCTCTGGATTATTTTAATGGTTTGGGGAGCTTGGAAACTTTTCGCATAATCAAAATTTTTTATTTTAATTTTATTTTTTGCCCTTAGTAAAAATCTTAGAAGAAGATTTTTCGGAGTGCACCCTTGGGGCGTTATTTTATTTTTTCTTCATCAATTCTTTCTGATTCAAATACATCAAAACAACCGCACCAATTATAAAAATCCAGTCAACTAAAAAAGTTAAAACAAGAAAACCAAGTGCAAGAATTGAATACATTACAACTTTAGAATTTTTCATTAAAAATTTAAAATTCAAAAATATTTAACCTTTTCTCTCAACAATTCTAACAACAATCAAATGTAAAATTGCAAACACAAAACTAAATCCTGCAAGAAAAAAGAAAGCATAACTCCAGATTTTATCTACATTCATATACAAAACAATAATTCCTAACACCAAAGAAATAAAAGCTAAAATAAAGGGAACAACTGGGTGAGGTTTTCTTGAAATAATTCCTCTTCTTTCTAAATTTTTTATATAATTTGAAAAATTCATTTTTACAAATATCTTTTTAATTTATCTTTTAAAATCTCAACTAGTTCAGGATCATTTCTATAGTAAACATCAGGAATACTAAGTATAATTATTTTTTTGTTTTGTACTTCTGAAAAATTTTCAAGAATAAAATTTTTATGAATATCTTCCATACAAAAAATTATATCTGCCCATTCTACTGCCTGTTTTGAAATTATTTTTACAGCAGAAATATCAATTCCCGCAGATTTTGCCTCATAGTTTTCATGATTTTTAAATAAACCTTCAGCTGTCGGACTTCTTTGCAAATTTAATATACATACAAACAAAAGTTTTGTTTTTTTCATTTTAATAACTTTTATTCTCTGATTACTTCTTTAACTCTTTCTAAAATCTCTTGTTTTTGTTCAGAACTTAATATTTTATCTAATTTAGGATAAAGTACATCATCTTCAAGATTATGATGTTTTTTCAAAGTATTTTCTAATTCAGAAACTTCTGGCTTAATTTTTTCAGATAAATCATCTTCTATTTTTTTAATCAATTCTATCATTTTCCCATGATCTTCCATTAATTCAAAAACATCTGAAACTTCTTGATTTTCTATTTTTTCAAAAAGAATGAAAAAAACTTTTTCTTCAACAAAAAAATGTTTTTCTAAACTCCATTTAAATTTACTAAAAAATTTTCCTGAGTTCTCAAAATCTGTATCTAATTGCTTCTTAAATTCATCAAAAGAATTCTCTACTTTTTCATGTTCTTTAGACATAGCTTCTGCAAGTGTTTCCATTAAATCTGTAAAATTTATGCATATAAAAGTTTAACTATGATTTTGTTCAATATTATATTTAATCGTTATGTAGATTTATTAGAAAGGGGTTTCCGCTACATATCTTCCAAATGCTTCTTCATTCACTAAACTTTCTGGAAGATATATTTTATCCTCTCCACTACCAAGAGAAATATAAGGTTTTCTTTTTTTTGTAATCCCAATTTCCACAAAATCTCTACCTGCTACAATAGGTTTTTCATAACCCAGGGCTATTAAAAAATCTCTTTGTTCTCTAGGACTAAAGTAATTATCATCACCTCTGGCTTCCCCCATAACCTTTTTCACTAAATGACTTATTCTTTGAGTTTCTAATCTATTTCTAGAATTCCTATCTAAAGTACGATTATATTCCCAAGTAGCAACACCAATACCAATTCCAAAAACTAATAAACTCATTAAAATATTCTTTGAACGAGAATGTGTAGATGAATCATCCATAAAAAATTAAAAAAACTCTTCTTTAAAAATATATTTGTACTTAAAAACAACAATAAATTTTTAAATCATCCTCATTTTTATTCAAAATGATAAAAGGCAAAAAAGTTCCTGATATTGTATTTAAAACTCGTGTTAGAAATGAATCTATTGAAGGGGATAATCCTTATACATGGAAAGATGTTTCTTCAGATGAAATTTTTAAGGGTAAGAAAATAGTTGTATTTGCACTTCCAGGTGCTTTTACTCCAACTTGTTCATCAATACATTTACCAGGTTATGAAAAATTCTATGATGAAATTAAAGAACAAGGAGTAGATGAAGTCTATTGTTTGTCTGTTAATGACGCTTTTGTAATGAATCAATGGGGAAAGCATCAAAATGCTGAAAAAATCAAATTACTCCCTGATGGAAATGGAGAATTCACAAGAAAAATGGGAATGCTTGTAAAAAAAGAAAATCTTGGTTTTGGAGATAGAAGTTGGAGATATTCAATGGTTGTGAACGATGGAGTTATTGAAAAAATATTTATTGAATCTGGCTTTAGTGATAATTGTCCTGATGATCCTTTTGAAGTTTCAGGTGCAGAAACAATGTTGAATTATTTGAATGGGAAGAAAGAGTAAATTATCTTGTTAAATAATCTCTAAAAGTTTTTTCAGTAACATTAGGTAAATAATTCTCTCCTAACCTAACATAAAATCCTATATCTTTTCTCAAACCAATTTTAACTGCTTCTCCTTCCTTAATAGGTCTTTCATATCCTACATCTCTTAGAAACCTTACTTGCTCTTCAAAAGTGAAGATGTCATCACCCTTTCTTGCCTTTTTTTGAACAGCAGTAATTAAAGGGGTTAAACGTTCAATTTCCAGTCTTCTTGATTCATTTATATTAGAGTCCAAAATCGCAGCACCCGTAAGTAAACCAGCAACACCCAAACCAATAATAATATCTGCCATGTAATTATTAACCCCATATCTAATTACATAACCAACATTAGAAGCAAACTCTTTTACACCCATTAAGAAATAAATTATTGTTAGTATAAAAAAATTTAGGTGGTGAATTAGTAAACCTTAAAAACAATAATTCTCTTTCTTTTTTGTAAGTTGGGTAGTTAATTTCGGAACTTAGCTTTTGGATAAGTAAATTTCGCAAAATATCGAAATTTAGTTCTGAGGAAGGTCCGCCCACCATATTAAGGTTATTCATGAAAATGAATTGTCGTGAGGCAAGGCTCTGTTACAGAAACGCCACAGCTTTTGTTGAACTATGAATCGTGCGAGGAGTTAAGAAACAAAAGATTTGATGAAACGAACATCCTAACTGGTGCAAGGTTTAAAACCGCTTAGTCGAATATTAACAGTTTCTGTTTGTCTTGAAAAAGAAACAAAGAAACACAGAAGGTGGCCTATTCCTGACTTACACTTTATTATAAAAATTATTAAAAACCAAAAATATTTGATCAATAAAAATGGATCTAATGAGTTTTATTTTGACATGGGAAGACAACTTGGATTGGGATGATGTTGTTCCATTTGAAAGAAGAGAACTACTTGATAAATTAATAGAAGAAAATAAAGGAAAGGAAAATTGTCCCCATTTAAGACAATTAGGTAAAAGATTCCCATATTGTAGTGCGAGAGCTGTGTTATCAGATCATCTTAAGTTTACAGAAAAACCTTCTTTAGATAGTGCTCAATATCACGCTCAAATAGATCATTTTGAATTACAAATATGGTGTATGCAACCAGAAGAATGTTATCATAAATGTATAAATTTTCAAGAAGCTAAAGGCAAGATTATAGATGGTTAAAACAACAGATTTAAAAATTATATTTGATTTAATTATTAATGGGAGTAATACTCAGATATAAAGATTTTCTGCAAACATATAAAACAAGAAGTCATAGAATTAGACATCTTAAGGATTACAAATACTTATTTCCAATAAAAGCTAGCGAAACTCTAGCCGGAATAATTGCTGATTTAATTTGTGATGGAAATTTACAAGGAAATCCAAAATGGAGAATCGATTACACTTCAAAATCAATAGAAGAATTAAAAAGATTTGAGAAAGAAATTAAATTTTTATTTGATAAAAAAGGAAAAATAAGAAAATGTACTACAAATAAATTTGGGAAAACATATAATCTAGCTGTTAACTGTTCACCCATTTCAAGAATCTTATTTTTATGTGGAACTCCAGCAGGACAGAAAGTTCTTACATCATTCAAGGTACCAAATTGGATTAAAAAAGATAAAAAATATTTTAGAAGATTTGCTCAAAGAGTATTTAGTTGTGAAGGAGGAATTATGTATGAACCACATAGAAAACTTCCTCAGATAAGAATGTCTATGTGGAAAGCGGAAAACGTGAAAGAAAAAATAAGTTTCATTGATGAATTAGCAATATATTTAAATCAATATTTCAATATAAAATCTACAGTAACTAAAGGGAATAATTATAATGTAAGAAAAGATAGTATTATAACAAGACCTTTAAAGATGTATATAATAAGTGAATCTGTTATAAAATTCAGAAAAGAAATTGGATTTGAAGGGGAAAAACAAGAAAAATTGAATAAAATCATGGGAGTGTCCTAGGGTTAGGCGCTTCTGAGCTCAATGGGAATCTGCGACGCGATTGTATCGTATCAAAGACCATAGATGTAGCTCAGCGGGAGAGCACATGACTGAAGATCATGGTGTCCGGGGTTCGACTCCCTGCATTCCCATTTTTTATATGTTCATTAGTTTAAACGAAAAGGGAAATATAATTGTCAATAAATGTGCGATTTCATCGGAGGCAATTATACTCTAAAGGGCATAAAGAAATCGCTTTTCCGCGTCGAAAGGGAAAGTAAAAGAAAACCGCAGGTTGTCTTTAGGTTTGATTCCCTGCATTCCAATACATATTCTAAAAATCAAAGCACATTAATAACACTTGCTAAAATTGCTAAAAGCCCGAAGAAAATTGCAAAATATCCAAACTTAACTTTTTTTGAAAATTCCATCAATAAATGAATAGTTAAAAAACCAAAAATAAAAGACAAAAGAAATCCAAAGAACATACTTTTAATAAAAACAAAATCTCTAAAATTTAAAGCTATATTTGCAAGCAAAACAATTGGCAGACTCATTATAAAACTTAATCTTAATGCCACTGTTTCATCTATATTTCTAAACAAAAAACTTGAAATAGTTAATCCACTTCTTGAAAGTCCTGGTAAAACTGCTAATCCCTGCATAAAGCCAAGAAAAATACCGTCAGTATTATTCAAATGATATTCTTTTCTAAAACCAGCAGAGCTTGCTTTTAATTGTAAAAGTCCTGTAATAATTAAAAGAAAACCTATCAAATAATTTACTGAAGCACTTGCCAAAGGAATTTTTGTAATCTTAATTAAACCAATAAAATTTAAAATTGCCAAACCAAAAATTCCTGAAATGATTGTTGCAATAAATAAAAATTTCAAAGTTCTTTTTGTTTCAGGATCAGAACTTTTATAATTTACAGCTCCGTTTATTAATTCCTTAACTTCTTTTCTAAAATAAATTAAAGCTGCAAAAAAAGTTCCAAGATGTAAAAAAAGTGCTTGTCTCAAAAATAATTCGATCTCAACACCTCCAAAAAAATTAGAAGTAACTAAAAGCAAAAACCCTTCTGAACTTATAGGTATCCACTCTATAATCCCTTGAATAATTCCCAAGATTATTTGCTGAAAAAATTCCATTTATTTTTAAGTTTATTATGTATTAAAAATTTTTTTAATTAGAAATATTTATAAAATAAAAAATATTAGAACTAACAATGGTAAAAAAAGAGGAAAATTTTAGTGAAGTAAGTTATATGTTTGGAATAATGAGTATAGTCTTTGCATTCTTCACCCCATTAGTCGGAGTTATCTTCGGAATTATAGGCATAATTCAAAGCAAAAAACAAAAAACACCTTTATCAGAAAAAGGGAAAAAGCTCAGTATCATAGGAATGATTATAAGTGTTGTTTTGTTCATAACACTAATTGTAATAACTTATCTTAAAATAGGAATAAATCCTTTAGTTTAAATGATTTCTAAAAAACAAGGACAAATGCAAATGTCTGTAGGGACAATTGTGACTATAGTTCTCTTAATGACTGTTTTAATTTTAGGATTGGTTTTAGTAAGAACAATTTTTAGCGGTGCAATTGAAAATATAGATAGCATAGATCAATCAATTAAAAGTGAAATAAACAAATTATTTGCAGAAGATGATTTTAGAAAAATTATAATATACCCTCCTACAAGAGTTGTAACAATCAAAAAAGGAAATGAAAAACCTTTGGGATTTGCTTTTTCAATAAGAAATATTGATGTAACAGAAGGAGATTTTACTTATGAAGTTTTTCTAAATGATCCTGACATAAGAGAAAATTGTAATATTAATATTGAGGAAGCAGAAAGCTGGATTAAAGCAGGAAGAACAGGAAAGCTAACTATCCCTCCGGGAAGTATTATGATAGATCCTGAATTTGTAAGATTTTCTATCCCTGAAAATGCTCCCCCATGTTGGGTAAGATATGGAATTGATGTTGAGAAAGATAGAATTCAATATAATCCAACTATAAATGTTGATTTAAAAGTTAAAGCAAGATAACTAGATTTAAAAATTATTTTTTCTTAGTAATTTTATGCAATTAAAACTTTATAATACTTTAACAAGAAAAAAAGAAATCTTTAAGCCAATTAAAAAAAATCAAGCAGATATATACACTTGCGGTCCAACTGTTTATTGGTATCAACACATTGGAAATTTAAGGACTTATATTTTTTCAGATATTCTAAAAAGAGTTCTTTTATATAATGATTATAAAGTAAAACATATAATTAATGTAACTGATGTTGGGCATTTGACAAGTGATGCAGATACAGGTGAAGATAAAATTGAAAAAGCTGCAAAAAAAGAAGGAAAAAAAGCTCAGGAAATCGCAGATTATTATCTAAAAATTTTCAAAGATGATTTTAAAAAATTAAATATTATTTCTCCAGATTTATGGACAAAGGCAACAGATCATATTAAAGAACAAATTGATTTAATTAAAAAACTTGAAAAAAAAGGTTTTACATATAAAACTTCTGATGGAATTTATTTTGACACTTCAAAATTTTCAGATTATGGAAAACTTGCAAAATTAAATGTCAAAGGATTAAAAGCAGGAAAAAGAATTTCACTTGGAGAAAAGAAAAATACAACAGATTTCGCCTTATGGAAATTTTCAGATTCTAAAATTAAAAGACAACAAGAATGGAAATCTCCTTGGGGGGTTGGATTTCCAGGATGGCATATAGAATGTTCTGCAATGTCTATGAAATATCTTGGAGAATATTTTGATATTCATACAGGGGGAATGGATCACATACAAACACATCATACAAATGAAATAGCTCAAAGTGAAGCAGTGACAGGGAAAAAATTTGTTAATTATTGGATGCATGCAGGATGGCTTTTATTTAAAGGGAAAAAAGTCTCAAAATCAAAAGGAGGTTTATATACAATTTCTGAATTAGAAAAACAAAATTTTTCCCCATTAGATTTTAGATATTTAGCTTTAACAACTCATTATAGAAAACCTTTAAATTTTTCTTTAAAAAACTTAGAAAAATCTAAAGAATCTTATCAACGATTAAAAAATATAATTTCAGAAATAAAAAATGATGATGAACACCACAGGCATACCCTGAAAAATTTTAGAAAAAAATTTTTGCAAGGGGCAAATAAAAAATATCTTAAAGAATTTAGTAATGCGATTAATAATAACTTGAATATATCGAAAGCACTTCAGATTTTGTGGAAACTTGTTCGTGATGAAAAAGCAGAAGGAAAACTTGAAACAATAAAAAAAATAGATGAAGTCTTTGGTTTAGATTTATTAAAACAGGAAAAGATTAAAATTCCTGCAGAAATAAAAAAAATTGCAGAACAAAGAGAAAAATATAGGAAAGAAAAAGAATGGAAAAAATCTGATGAATTAAGAAAAAAGATTAATAAACTTGGCTACATTATTGAAGATAAAGAAAAAACTTATATTTTAAAAAAGAGGTAAACATGAAAGATATAATAAAAAATAAAAAATCTTATGACAAGGCTGCTGAGCAATATCATAAAAATCTATTGGATTCTAAAACAAATTTTTGGCATAGATTTATAGAAAAACCCGCAATGACTTCAATTCTTAAAGATATTGTTAAAAATAAAACGGTTTTAGATTTAGGGTGTGGTTCTGGAATTTTCACTAAAAAAATATTTTCTATGAATGCTAATAGTGTTACAGGATTGGATATCTCAGGAAATTTAATAGAAATTGCAAAAAAAGAAAATCCAAAAATTAAATTTTATGTTGGAAATGCAGCTAAGAGTCCTTTTAAAAATTCACAATTTAATTTGGTGAGTAGTAGTCTTATGGTTCATTACTTTAAAAATTTAAAACCATTATTCAAAGAAGTTTCAAGAATATTAAAGAAAAAAGGATTTTTTGTCTTTTCCATGCACCACCCAATAATGGAAATTTCAGGAAAATTAAATGTTAAAGGAATAAAAGGTAGTCTCTTGAAACCTTATTTTCATAATAATAAATATCTTTGGACACTTCATAAGAAAATAAACCTTGTTTCGTATCACCATACTTTAGAAAATATAATTAATTCTTTAAATGATTCTGGTTTTGTTATTGAAAGAATATTAGAACCTAAAGCTTCAGAGAAAACAAAAAAAATTAATAAAAAAATGTATTATAGAACAAATCTTCGTCCGTCGTTTCTAATTATTAAAGCGAGGAAAGAAAAATGAAAGAATTTGATTTTATTGATTTAAAATATAAACCGAGAAATGATTTGATTTGTTTATTTAGAATTTCTCCTAATAAAATATCTATAAAAAAGGCTGCAAATACAGTTGCCTTGGAATCAAGTGTTGGAACATGGACAAAAATTTCTGAAAGAGATTATGTTGAAAAACTCAAAGCCAAGGTTTTTTCCATTAAAGGAAATTTAATAAAAATTGCTTATCCTCAAGAATTATTTGAATCAGATAATGTCCCAAATATTCTTTCTAGTATTGCAGGAAATATTTTTGGAATGAAAGCAGTAAAATCAATTCGTTTAGAAGATGTTTCTTTTCCAAAAAAAATTCTAAAAAACTTTCAAGGTCCAAAATATGGAATAAAAGGAATTAGAGAAATGATGAAAATTCCTAAGAGGCCTTTGGTTGGAACAATAATAAAACCAAAACTAGGGTTGAATGTAAAACATCATGCACAGTCAGCATATGAATCTTGGATAGGGGGTTGTGATATAGTGAAAGATGATGAAAATTTAGCGTCGCAAAAGTTTAATGAATTTGAAAAAAGACTTGTGAAAACTTTAGATATGGCTGACAAAGCTGAAAAAGAAACAGGTGAGAAAAAGGCTTATCTTGTTAATGTGACTGCAGAAACAAAAGAGATAATAAAAAGAACACAACTCGCTGAACAACAAGGAAGTAAATATGTTATGATTGATATTTTAACTGCTGGCTGGGCTTCCTTGCAAACTCTTCGCGAAGCTAATTTTAAAACAGCTATTCATGCGCACAGGGCAATGCATGCTGCTTTTGATAGAAGTTTAAATCAAGGAATAAATATGATTGTTATTGCTGATTTTGCAAGACTTATTGGTGTAGATCAAATTCATATTGGAACAGGGATTGGGAAACTTGAAGGAAAAATAAAAGACATTCAAGAAATAAAAGAAGACATTGAAAAAAAGAATGTTAAAGCAACAAAATTAAGATTAGGACAAAATTGGGGTAAAATAAAATCTACATTAGGTGTTTCTTCTGGAGGTTTACATCCAGGACATGTTCCTTTTCTTATTAAGCATCTTGGAAAAGATTTAGTGGTTCAAGCTGGAGGGGGAATCCATGGACATAGTTCTGGAACAGAATCAGGGGCAAAAGCAATGCGTCAGGCAGTAGATTCTGTCATGAAAAAAAATTCATTAAAACAATATGCAAAAAGCCATAAAGAATTGAAAGAAGCTTTGAAAAAATGGGAATGAAACCAAAATATAGAAAAATTGTTTTTATTGTGACTTATGCAAAATTAAAAGATAAAATTTATTATTTAATTCTAAAAAGAAAACTTCATTGGAAAGGTTGGGAATTTCCAAAAGGTGGCATTGATTTTCCAGAATCAAAAAAATCTGCGGTAAAAAGAGAAATTTTAGAGGAAACAGGAAATAAAACATTAAAAATAAAAAAATTTAATTTTTCTGGAAAATATAAATACAAAAAGAAATATCCTGATAGAAAAGATTTTATTGGGCAATCTTTTTCATTATATTCTGCTGAAATTAAATATGGAAAAGTAAAAATTGACAAAACAGAACATTCAGATTATAAATGGCTTTCATTTGAAGAAGCAGTAAAAAAGTTGACTTTCCCTAATCAAAAAAAGAGTTTAAAAATTGTGAATGATTATTTAATAAAATGAAAAGAAGTAAAAAAGTAAAATTTAGGAAATTTACTACAGATTCTGGAACATATGGAAGAATGGGCACAGATGAAAAAAGTAATGATGAACTTATGAAAGAATTTGAAGGGAAAAAAAATAAAATAATACATACTTCAAAACCCGGAAGCCCTTTTGGGGTAATTGAAAACACTCTAAATCCAACAAAATTTCAAATAATTGCTAGTGGAGCACAAATTGTAGGGCATAGTCAGGATTGGCGCGACAATAAAGGAGATGTTAAAATAGATGTTTTTACAGGCAAAGATATTTCAAAAAAATGGTGGATGAAATCAGGAACTTGGAAAGTTAAAAAATCTAAAAAAATTAAAATTAAGAAAAAAGATATTGAAAATGCCAACAATAGGGAATAGTCAAATAGGAAAACATGGAATTACAGATAATTTTATTCTTAGTTTGAAAAATCTCTTTAAAAAACATTGGAATGTTAAAATTTCGGTTTTGAAAAATGCAACAAGAGATAAAAAAGAGATAAAAAAATTTTCAGATGGAATTCTTGAAAAATTAGGGAAAAATTACACTTCAAAAATAATAGGATTTACAATTG
>CAYFIZ010000009.1:3456-13286 GCA_964343325.1 Candidatus Woesearchaeota archaeon | reverse complement strand
CCATAAGCTAACATTTCTGATGCTCCTTGCGTTACCATTGAAGTCATAAACCTCGCCCCAATAATTGCATCTGCACCTAATATAATTGCCTGATTAACCATCCTGTTATAAGATTCATCTCTTGCATTAGAAGTCATTTCAGTATAAGTTTTTATTTCTCCACCAATTAAATTTTTAAATCCAGCTCCAATATCTCTTCCAATATTTCTCGCTCTAACTGTTGAACCTTTTACAACTCCTAAAACTTTCATAACTTTTTTCTCAGGAATCTCATTACCTGTTGTAACAATTATTTCTGTCATTATTTTTTACTTCTCCTATTTTTAATTTTCTCTAGTTTATCTTCATTTTTATTTAAAAGAATAATAGTTCCTATTATTAAAATAATTATGCCATAAATTAAAAACGCAAAGGATATAAAAAAAGAAACTACAATTAAAACTAATCCTGCAATAATCATTAATCCTCCTGTTATTGTCCTGCTTATAAAATTCATGGAAAAATAAATTATATTAGGTTAATAAATTTATTTGTTATTTTCATCTAAGAAAAATATTTGTTGGCTTATTCTTATTCCATTTAGGCATAAAATCATCTTCTGTTTCTTCTTTATTATCTTTTACGAAATTTATCATTTCTGCTATTTTGCTACTCATCTCATCAGCATAATATAAAACTCTTGCTTCTGGAAACATTGGTTCTTTTGCTGAACCATATTCTAATTTTCCATGATGGCTTATAATCATATGTAAAATTTTATCTTGAAGTTCTTTTTCCAATCCAACCTCTTTCATTTTATTTGATATAAATATTGAACCAAGAACAATATGACCTATAAACATTCCAGAATTTGTTCCTTTTATTGTTGTTGTCATTTCCATCTCTTCCAACTTTCCAATATCATGTAAGATAGCACCAGTAATTAATAAATCTTCATCAAGCTCTGGAAAAATTTCTTTGCTTGTCTCACAATATTTTATAACCTCTAAAGTATGCTCTAATAATCCTCCAATCCAATTATGATGAATTGAAATTGCTGCAGGATGTTTCTGAAATCTTTTCTTTAATGTCTCATCAAAGATATTTTTAAGAAGTGTATTAAGTTTCTCATTTTTTATTTTTTCTATATATTCTTCTATCTTCTTATATAACTCTTCCAAATTATTTTCTGTTTTTTTAATAAAATCTTCTGAGTTGTATTCTTCTTTTTTAAGAACATCTATCAAATGTTTTTCATTAGACATTATTTGTAATTTTCCTTGATAAGAAGAAACTGAGCCATTTACTAAAAGAACAGAATCACTTTTTATTGAATTATAAAGTTCTTTTACAACATCCTCATCAGCACCACCCCAATATCTATACTCAATACCTTTTCCGCTTGAATCAGTTAATATTAAAGAAAAATAATAACCTTTAGCATATTCTGACACTCCTTTTTTTATCCTAACAACAAAAATATCATTTACAATATCCCCTTCTTTATATTCATTAAGTAATTTTGTTTTAGTTATTTTTTCCATATATTTTCAAAAGAAATAGACTATTTATTGTTTTACAATCTCAGCTTTTCCATCTTCAATAAGGATTTTAGCAATTTCTTTTGGAATGTTTGCAGTTTGCCCTTTTTCAAAACCACCCATCTTTTCACCATTTAAATTAATAAATTCTCCAACATCTTCTTTAAAAATAATTGATTCAATTTTTTGTTTGCTTTTTCCATTAAAAAATTCATTGACTTTTTTATCAGTAAAATCAACGCATTTCATTAATTCATCAAAAAGCTTTTTTTCAAAATCAAGCATATTATCAAAATCTCTTTTTGAAATTCCTGTTTCAGAAGCAATTAAAACCAAATTTAAAATTTTCTTCTTCCTAACCCTTATTAATACTTTAATAAGAGTTATAGCATTTTCAAGTTGTTTTCTCGTCTTTGTAATAACATCAGAAAAATTCTCATCTTTTTTTGAAGCAATTTCTTTTTTTTCTTTTAGATAATTAACAGCATTATTAATAAAATTCTCAGGAAGTTTTTTCAAATTTTCAGAATACCTTTCATCTCTAGTAATATTATCAATATCTTTGTAAGTTATCATAATTCAAAAAATAAAGAGAGACTTTTAAAGATTTTTATATTTACAATCATTAAACAAATTCAACTTTTTTAAGCAAATCTTTTCCAAGAATTTTTCTTAAAATGCCTTTTCTTGCCTCTTTTTCATTAAATTTTTTTTCTTTTGGAGCTGAATCATTATAAAATAAAACAGGAACAGGATCTGCTGAATGTGATTTTAACTTGCAAGGTGTTGAATGATCCCCTGTTACCACAATATTAATTTTTCTTTGTGGTGCAAATTTTCTTAAAAAATTAAAAAGAGTTTTATCAATATATTCCAACATTGCTTTTTTTTCTAAAGGCTTGTTGTCATGTCCTGGAAGATCTGTTTCTTTTATATGAAGATATGCATAATCAAATTTTTTGTGATTTCTTTTTATAGTTTTAATTGAAACTTTGCATGCCTTTTTTAATCCCTTGTAAAGATTTTCATATACATCTAATTTTTTTTGTTTTGGATATTTAAAAGAAAAAACCTGCATTCCAGAAATTTTTGAAAAGCCAATTTCTAAAGGCATATATGCTACAGAAAGCCAGTGCTTGTAAATTTTTAATTTTGGAATTTCAATTCCAGCCCCCCTCAAAAGAAGATAATTTGCAGGCATTAATCCTTTTTTTCTTCTTTCTTCATTAACAGGATGTTTATCAAGAACTTCATAAGCTTTTTCAAGAAATTCATTTACAATATTTGCAGAATACTGTGAATTTTCATCATCGTCTAAAGGCTTACAAAATTTTATTTTATCATCCTGTTCTTTTAAAAAATAAATATGATTACTTGAGATATTATCTGAAAATCCCCCTCTAAACACTAAAGCACCTCTATGTTGAATTGTTGGCTTAAAAACAAATTTACGAGGAAGCTCGATTTTATTTAATGCTTTTGCAAGAATTTTCGCTTCAGAAGTTGTTAAAGTTCTTCCTGCTCTTCTATCTAAAATATTTCCTTTTTCCAAAGAATCAATTGTTGCAAAATTAGCTCTTAATGCTAAATCACCTCTAATTAGTTTTACTTCAGCACCTTTTGCTTCTAACTGCCCTCTAGTACTTGAAATAAGTTCATTTCCAAAAATAGAAACAATTGCTTCATCTGACTCTGGAATAAATCCTGGTTTTACAGGATACATATACCCAATTTCCCCTCTATTAGCTAAAAAATCCAAATTAGGTGTATCTGCTACTTCTAAAGGTGTTTTGTCATCAAGTTGTCTACTTGGTAAATCACCTAAGCCATCAAGAATCACAAGTATACCTTTCATAATTTATTAAAATCTTGATTCTTTATAAAAATTTAGATTCATTAAGAAAAAAATTATAAAGGTCCTATAACTTCATAAAAAATGTTTAATCGTTTAAAAGACAAACTTAAAAACTGGACTAGAAAAGTATCTGAAAAAACAGAAATAGTAGAAACTAAAGAAAAAATTTCAAAAAAAGAAGAAAAACCTCTTAAAGAAATCAAACCTTCAATGAAATTTGAAGTTGGAAAACAAAAATATGAACCAGATTTGGAAAAAATTCAAGAAGATGAAGGATTTTTCAAAAAGATAGGTGAAAAAATAAAAAAAGTTAAAATTTCTGAGAAAGAATTTGAAATTTATTCTGAAGAACTTGAAATGCTTCTTTTAGAAAATAATGTTGCTCTAGAAGTTGCAGAAGAAATAATTAATAAATTAAAGGAAAAAATTATTGGGAATGAATTTTTGAAAAAAGAAGTTGAAGAACAAATAAAAGATTCTTTAAAAGAGATAATTGAAGAAATCTTAATAGAACCATTTAATTTGCATGAAAAGATAAGACAAAAAACAAATGAACCATATGTAATCTTATTTTGCGGGATAAATGGAACTGGAAAAACAACATCTGTTGCAAAAATTGCAGACTATTTAAAGAAAAAAGAAATTTCTTGTGTTCTTGCTGCTGCTGATACTTTCCGTGCAGCTTCAATTGATCAATTAAAAAAACACGGAGAAAAAATTGGAATCAAAGTTATTTCTCATGAATATGGCTCTGACCCTGCAGCAGTTGGTTTTGACGCGATAAAATATGCTAAAAAAAATCATATTGACTGTGTATTAATTGATACAGCTGGAAGAATGCACACTGCTAAAAATCTTCTTAAGGAAATAGAAAAAATTTCAAAAGTATCTAAACCTGATTTAAAATTATTCATAGGAGAAAGCATTACAGGCAATGATGTAGTAGAACAGGCAAAAAGTTTTAATTGGAGTATTGGAATTGACGGCATAATTTTAACAAAAGCAGATATTGATGAAAAAGGCGGAACATCTTTGTCAGTTGGCTATGTCACAAAAAAACCGATTTTATTTTTAGGAACAGGACAGGAATATGATGCAATAGAAGTTTTTGACAAAAAAAAATTCATAGAACGTTTAGGCTTATGAATTTTTTTGAAGTCTGTGCGATATCATCGAGGTGTAAAAAGATATTGCCGTTCAGTGTTTAGAGGAAGTTAAAAAGAAACCAGCGGGTTTCTTTTATTTGACAAAAAAAAATTTATTGAAAGACTTGGGTTGTAAAAAATGCTCAGAAATATAATAGTTAATTTAACTACAAAAAATAGAATATTAGAAAATTCGATGCTAGCAGAATATCCTGAACCTTTATTTGAATGTCAAATTGAAAAAAGAGGTTCTGGAGCAAATAAAGAATTTGTTTTTAAAAATTTAGATTATTCTAAATTAATTTTATTTCTTTATGATTTTGGAGGTGATTTTACAATTTGTGAAAGTGAAACAGGTAGGGTGCTTGAAAGAAACATTCGAAAAACAGAAATAGTTTATCATTAAATTTTTAAGCAAAAATTTTTAAACCCAAAAAACCCCATAATAACCAATAGCAATACTAATAGCTCCAAAAATTAATCCTTTTAAGATTTTAGATTTTTCAGTTCCAATATAATAAGAAGAAAAAATTAATCCAAAGAAAAGAAAACTTGCAAAAATTGTAAATAATTTATCTTGATAAAAAACACTTGTAAAAAAAGCAAGTATGAATCCTCTTGCAATATAAGAATCATAATTTTTAATGAAAATAGATAAAAGAATAAGAACTAAAATCGCAACAACAAGGCTGTCGACAAACGGTCTGTAAGGTTTAATCAAAGCTCTTACAACAACTAAAACATAAAATACAATACTTCCAAAAGCTAAAACATCTCTTGAAATCTCCTTTTTCCAATCTTTTTTCATAATAAATTAAAGTAAAAGAAACTTAAAAATTTAACCACAAAAGTTTATTCAAAGACTTGGATTATAGTGAATTTTAATTTCACAAAATATAAAAAGATTTTTTCCAATTAAATACAAATAATAAAAATTTTAAATATGCAAAATTATCTAAAATGCTAAATAATTATGCCTTATTTTATAGAAAAGATCCAATGGAAGGTCATATTAAAGGTGTAAGGGATACTAAATATCTGAGAAATTTAATAGGTATCTTAGAAAAGGATCCAGAAGAAAAAACTCATCTTACAATGGCTAGAGAAAGGTTAAGGGAAATATGTCTAACCGATAATTTTTAACAAATTAACCACAACTTTATTAATCATTAATTTACTTCTTAAGATATGTTAGAAAAATTAGGAGATGTATTAAAAAAAGCAACAGATAAAATATCTAATGCTATATTTCTTGACAAAAATCTTGTTGATTTAATAATAAGGGATTTGCAAAGAGCATTAATTGAAGCAGATGTTAATGTTCTTTTAGTTAAGAAATTAACTGACAAAGTGAAAAAAACTGCACTAGATGAAAGAATAAAAGAAATAGATAAAAAAGAACATATAATCAAATTATTGCATGATGAATTATTGAAATTGCTTGGGGAACATAAGGAATTAAAATTACAAAAAACCCAGAACAGAATCATGCTTGTTGGTTTATATGGAACTGGAAAAACAACAACAATTTCAAAACTAGGAAATTATTATGCTAAAAGAGGGAAAAAAGTTGCACTTGTTGGTTTAGATGTTCACAGACCTGCTGCAAAAGAACAATTAAAACAATTAGCAGAAAAAAACAAATTAAATTACTTCATAGAATTTGATGAAGATGATGCAATAAAAACCTGGCATGATATTGAACCTAAAATAAAAGATTATGATCTTGTTTTAATTGACACAGCAGGAAGACATAATTTAGATAGTGAATTAGCTAAGGAAATAAAAAGTTTAAGTAAATACATAAAACCAACAGAAACAATTCTTGTAATGCCTGCAGATATTGGGCAGGCTGCAAAACAACAAGCTCAGGAATTTAAAAAAGCTCTTGATATTTCAGGAGTTATTATTACAAGAATGGATTCTACAGCAAAAGGTGGTGGTGCTTTAACAGCATGCGCTGAAATAAATTCAGGAGTTTATTTTATAACAACAGGAGAAAAAATAAATGACATTGAATCATTTAATCCTAAACAATTTCTTTCAAGACTTTTAGGAATGGGGGATTTGCAATCCTTAATAGAAAAAATAAAATCAGTAACAGATGAAGATAAACAAGCAAAAATTCAAAAAAGAGTTGAAGAAGGAAAATTAAGTTTGGAAGATGTTATTGAACAAGTAAAGTCAATGGGTTCTTTAGGTGGGTTTGATAAAATTAAATCAATGATTCCTGGTTTTTCTGGAATGAAAGATAAAATTCCTGAAAATCTTTTGGAAAATCAAGAGGCAAAAATTTCAAAATGGGAGCATATTTTAAAATCAATGACTTCTGAAGAAAAAGAAAATCCAGAAATTCTTGAAAAACAAACTTCCAGAATAACAAGAATTGCAAAAGGTTCGGGAGTAAATAATTCAGATGTTCGTTCTTTGCTAAAACAATATAAAATGCTTAATGAAATGATAAAAGGTGGAGCTTCTGAAATGAATTTAGAAGGTGGAATGAGTCAAAAACAAATGATGAAAATGGCTAAGAAATTTATGAAAGGTGGAAAGTTGAAGTTTTAAAATGAAAGCAAAAATAGGAATAATAAGAGGAGCATCAGAAAAAGAAGTAAAATCTAAAAAATTCAATATTTATCTAGGAATCAGTTTGCACAACAAATGGTTTACAAAAAACAATATGAAAGAATCTATCTTATGGGGACTTAAATATACAAAAAAAAGATTTGGTCTTGTTATTGCAGACACCCTTCAAGCAATAAATTATGAAAACAAAGATAAATATTCAAAAAAAAGTGCCATAAAAAAAGCCTTGAAAGAAGGAGAGAAAATACATGAAATTTTAAAAGAAATTTTATTTGAACTTCCAAAACAAAATAGAAAAAAAATTGATATTATTCATTGGGAAGATGTTAAAAAAGATCATTTTTTCAAAAAAACTTTAAATTTTTCCTTAGAAGAATTTAATAAAAATGGCGAATTTAAAAAAGAAATTATAAATATTACACATAATTTTATAAAAAGCACAGGGAAAGAAAATACAAGTAAGGAAAAATTGGAAAAATTAAGTGCGTATATTTTAAATGAATTACCAGAATTATTACATGGATTTAATTATAAAAATACTTATTATAATTGTTGTACTTATCCTTATGATAACCCTCTTGCTAAAATGGTTGAGGAAATACAAAAAAAAGAATTATTTCCAAAATTTTATAATAAACTAGATATTAAAAAAAATGTTTTTGTTGAATTAAAAGTTTTAAAATGACTCAAAAAATAATTGCGCAAGGAGCAGAAGCAAAAATAATTCTCTCAGATAATTTCATCATAAAGGATAGAATAAAAAAATCTTATAGAATTCCAGAACTTGATGAAAAAATCAGAAAACGCAGGACAAAATCAGAAGCAAAACTTTTGAAAAAAGCTTCTGAAATAATTAATTCTCCAAAACCTTTTTTTGAACCTCAAGTAAGTTTTAAGATAAAAATGCCTTTCATTAAAGGAAAAAAATTATCAAAACATTTAGATGATTTTCCTGAAAAACAACAATTAAAAATTTTCAAGCAAGTTGGAGAAAATATTGCAAAACTTCACGATTCAGATATTATTCATGGGGATTTGACAACTTCAAACATGATTCACACCCCTACTAAAAAAAATAGGGGTGATGTAAGAACTAATGATATTTCTTTCATAGATTTTGGTCTTGGATTTATAAGTTATAAAATTGAAGATAAAGCTGTGGACTTGCATTTATTAAAACAAGCATTAGAAGCAAGACATTTTAAAAATTGGGAAAAATTATTTAATGAAGTTTTAAAGAATTATAAAAAATCTGAAAAATCAGATTTGGTATTGAAGCAACTTGAAAAAGTTGAAAAAAGAGGGAGGTACAAGTAGTAATATTAATACAATAATTCTTAAAAATGAATCACAATATTAAAGTATATGGTAAAAAATTTAAAATATGATCCTAGGAGCATATTTCTCGCTAGAACACAAGGAGATTTTTTAGAAGAAATGAGGGAAGCATATAGAAATTGGAGAAGAGAATGTGGCTACTTTGCTCAAGATAAGGTATGAAAAACCAAAAATCTTAAAGAAAAGTAAATATGACAAAAATAATAAATTATAATTAAAAGTATAGATTTCTTAAAGAACATAAAAATCAATAGTAATTTAAATTCATATCAAAAATATTATAAATATAATATGACATAATTCTCTAAAGCCCCATAGTTCAGTGGTCAAGGAATAAACTTATAAATATCTTAATCTTATACTCTCTATGAGAATTTTATTAAAAAAAGGAAAACAATTAGAACTTATTAATCTCGTAAAAGAAAAATTTACATGGCCAAAATTATCAAAGAAATTAAATATTTCTGAAAATTATTTAAGAAATGAATTAAGAAAAGAACAAAGATTATTATCAGAAAAAACTTATAATAAATTATGTATGCTTGTTAATAAAAATTTTAATAAATTCATAATTAAAAAATTAGATGATAATTGGGGGAAGATTAAAGGTGGAAAAATATCTAAAGGAAATACCAAAGAAATAACAATTCCAAAAGATTCAAAAGAATTAGCAGAATTTTACGGGGCAATGCTTGGGGATGGAAATTCTTATAGAAAAAAATATTATGAATCAAGAAATCATAAAAGAGGGATTTATACAATAAGGATTGTTGGAGATTCTAGATCAGATAAGAATTATTTAATAAACCATATTAAACCCATTATTGAAAATTTGTTTAAGGTAAAAGTAATAGTCAAATTTTATACTAATAAAAATGCTATGCATTTAGAATCTCACGGAACCAAGTTAATAGAATTTTTAGAAATTAAAGGATTTAAACCAGGAGATAAAATTAAAAATAAACTAAGAATCCCAAATTGGATAAGAAGCAATAAAAATTATCTTAAAGCTTGTTTGAGAGGGTTATATGACACAGATGGTTCTGTGTATAAGTTAACAAAACAAAATTCTCATCAAATTTGTTTTACAAATGTCAATCAAAATTTATTACAAGACGTTAGAAATAGTTTGTTGTTATTAGGAATAAATTGTTCCAAAATAAGTAATAAAGATATTTATATCACTAAAAAATCTGAACTGAGAAAGTTTTTAAAACTCATTGGTTTCTGTAACGATAGACATCTTAAAAAAGTTAAGATATGGAATTTAAATAGCCCTGTAGTCTAGCGGTCAAGGATTTAAGGTTTTGGACCTTAAGACCCCGGTTCGAATCCGGGCAGGGCTATAAAAATATTTTCGTTATTTATACAAGAAACAAGAGAATA
>CAYFIZ010000009.1:0-3356 GCA_964343325.1 Candidatus Woesearchaeota archaeon | reverse complement strand
CGGGCAGGGCTATTTTAATAATTTATTTAAATACATTCTTATAAAAAATCTCCCTGTTAATCTCTTGTCTTTTTGGAGTAATTCTAAAATAATTTTTCAAAGAAAAAGGTTTGTATTTTTCTCCAATTAATGTTCCTGCAAGTTTTTTATATTCAATACTTGCTTTTGATTTTGGCTTATGAGAAGTTAATGGAATAAAATTAGAAACAGCCCTCAAAACTTCAATGTCATGAGGAATAACAGCCATCACAGGAACATTTGCTGTTTTTTCAATATCTCCTATAGACAACTCAAAATTTTTGTTATGAACTTTATTCAAAATCAATCCATTTATAGGAGTTTTTCTTTGTTTTGCAAGTTTAACTGCTTTTAATGTCATACCTAAAGTTGCATAATCAGGAGTTGTAACTACAATTAATTCATCTGAGGCAATCATTGTTGCTAAAGTTTCTTCATTCAATGCAGGAGAAGAATCAATTATAATAACATCATACTTATTTTTTAATGTTTTAATTTTATTTCTCAATCCAAAAGGATTAATTTTTTTTCTGTTGAAAACTGCTGAAGGAAGAACATCAAAATTTTCAAATTTGTGAATACTTTCCTTAAGATTCGCAGTTCGGTCTAAAACATCATGCAAAGTTTTTTCAGGATCTAAAATTTTTAAATAAATTCCTAAATTTGGTGTTGAAAAATTTCCATCAACCAACAAAACTTTTTTTCCAAAACCAGAAATTGCATCACCAAGAGCAATGACAGAAGATGTCTTGCCAACACCTCCTTTAATACTTAAAATTCCTATTGATTTCCCCATCTTTATTAATATATTCAAAGAATTTATATTTAAATAATTATTGAAGCAATAAGTTTAAAAATTCAAATTATAATTAAACATTATGGAAAAAATAAGTGAAAAAACACAAGTGAAAAAAAAGTCTACAACTAAAAAGATTAGTCAAACAGAATTTGAAAAGAAAATTATTGAACTTTCTAAAAAAAATCTTACAGCTGAAAAAATTGGAGAAAGTTTGAGAAAACAAAATATTCATCCAAAAGGTTATAATAAAAAAATTTCAAAAATATTAAAAGAAAAAAATATTTATGTAAATCCAGATCTTGTTAATATTGGGAAAAAACTCGAAGGATTAAAAATACATTATGAAAAAAACAAACAAGATAAAAGAGCAAAAAGAGAAGTGGTAAGAATATCTGCAAAAATTAGAAAATTAAAAAAATATTTTAAGATTTAATTCTATCAATTTAACAACAAGGTTTAAAACCATTATTTTTCTACTTGAAATATGGAATTAGAAGAAGGAGATTTAGTCTTATGCACAGTTGAAAGAATAGAAAGAACAGTTGTATTTGTAAAAATAGAAGGAGGTAGAGAAGGAAGCATTATCATGAGTGAAATTGCTCCTGGAAGAATAAGAAATGTAAGAAATTATGTTGTTCTAAAGAAAAAAATTGTCTGTAAAGTTTTAAGAATTTCGCAAAGTAGAAATGTTGAACTTTCATTAAGAAGAGTTACTCCAAAAGAAAAAAAAGAAATAACAGAGCAATACAAACAAGAAAAAAGTTATATAAATATGATAAAAAGTGTTTTAGGAGAAAAAGCAGATAAAGCAATAAAGGAACTTTCAAAAGATGAAAGAATTTTTGAATTCTTTGAAGAAGTAAAAGAAAATCCAAAAAAACTAGATAAAATATTTGAAAAAAAAGATTCAAAAAAAATTCTAGAAATTTTATCGTCACAGAAACAAAAAATAGCAATTATTAAAAAAGAAATTAATCTAAAATCTTTTAATTCAAATGGTTTGGAAGAAATCAAAGATATTCTTAATAATATAAAAAATGCAGAAATTAAATATATCTCTGCAGGAAAGTATAGTGTAAAAACAGAATCAGAAAATTTGAAAAAAACTGATAAAATGCTAAAAGAAATAACAAACGAAATTGAAAAAAGAGCGAAGAAAATTGGGGTAGAATTTAGCATTATTGAGAAGTAAATGCAAATTTATTTTTTTCTTTTAAAATGAAGTAAGGTATCAAAAACTTTAAATAGAGATGAAAATCCATAGTTTTATGGAAGATGAAAATTTCAAAGTAATTTTGTTAGGGGTTGTATTTGATCCAAAAACTAGAAAAATTTTGATTGCAAGGAAAGAAAACGATCAAACTATTCCCGGTCTAACATGGTTTTTTCCAGGACCAAACGCAAATTATAATGAAGATATAGACAAAACACTGAAAAAAGACATAAAAGAAAAAACAGGTTATAGTGTAAAAAACTTAGGAACAATATTTTCAAAAACATACCCTGAAAAAAGAGAGGTTTTAGCAATTTACTTTTTATGTGAAGTTTTTGATGGTGAAGAAAAAGCTGGAAAAGATATTATTGAACTAAAATGGGTAGCCCCAGAAGAACTAGAAAACCATTTTACAACTTCTTTCCATTCAAGGCTAAAGGAATATATTATGAACTTGAAATAATAAAGGAAACCAAGGTTTCCCTTATCAACCCTTCCTTTTCAACACTGAAAAACGATTTCTAATTGCCTCCATAGAAATCGCGCAATTATTAAACAATCTAACTTTTCCTTTAGTTAAAATTATATACTTAATAACAACATGAAACTAAAAAAATGTAATTCTTGTAAAAAATACACTTTAAAAGATATTTGTAAAAAGTGCAAGAAAAAAACTTCTGAGGCTCATTATAAATTTCGCGAAAGATTTTTGAAAACAATAAAAGATTAAATCAAAGCATTCTATTTTTCTTCAAATATAATTTTCCCATATTCCCCATCAAAACCAGGATTGATTTTCAATCCTCCTTTCCTATTCACTAAAATTAACTCAACTAATTTTTCACCAATATCTTTTTCTAAAAATTCTTCTTTACCCACATTTAACAAAATATTAAATTCATTTTTAAAATGATTAATTAATGAATCATAAATACTTCCAACAGTTTTTGAAGTCATTGCAGACCCAATAAAAAAAGAAATTAATTCATGTAATGGAAGTATTGAATAATATTGTTTAGCATCTTTTGGCTTATATCCTTTTGGTTCTTTGGAGATTTCCTCAACCCTATAATCAACACCAATTATTAATGGTTTTTTACAAACAGGGCAAATTCCATTAAGTTTTTTTGTCTCTTCAGGAGAAGATGAAAAACCACAATCTCTATGCCCATCATAATGGTATTTTCCATAAGTTGGAGGAGTTTCAATAGTTGTTTTCAGCCCTTCCCCTGTTCTTATCGCTTTTATGATATTATCATAACTTAACTCAGGTATATCAAAAATCGTGCACTCACGGCCAATTCTCCAAGGCCAAAAGCTATGTGC
>CAYFIZ010000008.1:6551-14256 GCA_964343325.1 Candidatus Woesearchaeota archaeon | reverse complement strand
ATTGATGCTGGTTTACTTTTAAGTGTAATTTCTGGAAAAGATGAAAATGATTCAACATCTCAAGATTCTGCACCACTGGCGTGCCCCGAAAAACCCTTGAATAAGATTTTTACAAAGGGCAAAAAAATAAATTTAAAAGAAATTGAAGAAATTCCTAAAAATATAACTATTGGGGTTTTAGATTTTGAAATTAAAGATAAAGGAATTCAAAAAATTATTGATGAGAAAATTAAAATTGCTGCTGAAAAATATAAATGGAAAATTAAGAAAATAAAACTAAATTATATTGATTTAGCTATTGAAACTTATTATCCTTTAGTTTATGTTGAATTTTTTTCAGGAACACGAAAATTTGATGGAAGAAAATATGGAAAAAAAATCGAGGATTCTTGCGGTCCTGAAGTTTTAAGAAGGATTTTAGGGGGGAGTGAAATTTCAAAAGCAGAATATCATGGACGTTATTATCATTCAGCATTAAAATCTAAAAAATTAATTAGTGATGAATTAGAAGGTGTTTTTAAAGGCGCCCTAAGGAGGGGTACCTCTGAAGGAGGCATCGATTGCATTATTTCTCCAGTAACTCCTAAATCCCCTCATAAAATAGGAAGTAAAATTTCTGTTGAAGAGATGTATGATTATGATGCTTTGACTATTCCTTATAATCTTTATGGTAATTGCGCAATTTCAATTCCTATTGGGATTTCAAATAATGCATCTGTAGGAATGCAGATTGCCTGCGATAAGTTTCAAGAACAGAAACTTTTACAGATTGCAAGGAGTTTTGAAAAATTAAATTAAGATTGTTGTTTTTCTTTAATTTCTTCTATTAAAGATACAAATGTTTCTCTTTCTAAATAACCTAATAATGTTTCACTTATAACTTGTCCTGAAGCTTGAGGTCTTTGATGTCCTATTGGGCTTTGTTCCACTACAACAGCTGTTACGCGATGTAAATCTAATATTCTTTCTGGATTTAAAGCAACTTCTTTAGGGAATATTAAATTTTCTTGTCCATAATCTCCAAAAGTAGTAGCATTTGTAGAAAGAGGTCCCATATAATTTTCTCTATCTTGAATAGGATATATTCTTATATGAGGTGTATAAATTTCTCCACCTGTAATTGTATCTCTTAAACTCATAATCATAAATTAATTTTATCTCTTTTATTTATTTATGTTTTTTATTATATACTATCAAAAATATATAGTTAATGCAATGTTAAAAATTTCTCAATTTTAATTTCTTTATCCAAATGCTTTTTTACAAGTTTATAATCACTTGAAATTATTTTTGATTTGTTTTTTTCTATATCTGTAAGTTCAATAAAATCTTTAGTTGTTGCTGTCACAAATATAATCAAGTCAGATTGAATAATTTTCTCTGAATTTTTTATATGCTCTATAGAAATTGAATGTATTTTTTTGAGTTTTGCATTAATATTATGTTTTTCTTTCATTATTCTTTTGACAGTATCTTTAATTGTTTCTTCTAAAATAATTCTACCTCCTGGAAGGCCGAGAAGATCTTTGAAAGGTCTTTTTTTTCTTTGATAAAGTAAGCAATTTTTTCCATTCCCAATATGTATAAGTATAACAGATAACATATTTTTTTTCTTTGACAAATAAGGAATTAAATTTTCTGCAGTTTCTGAAAGTTTATAGAAATCTTTTTCTTTCACAAGAATTCCTTTTTCCTTTAGTTTTTTAATATAATAAGAAAGTTTATTTGAGCGAATTTTTAATCCTTTTTCTATTTCATTAAATTTTAATTTATGGTTATAAAGAAATTGTGAAATTATTTTTTGCTCCATTTAAAGACAACCTGCGGTTTTCTTTAACTTTCCCTTTCGGCACTGATACCCTAAAGGGCATAAAAAAGCGATTTCTAACTGCCTCCGCGGAAATCGCATAATTATTTGAATTTTCATTAAGTCAATTTTCTTGAGGAAGTTTTTAAATATAATTATGATGGACTGAAATAATGGTTAATAGAAATCTACTTCATTATGTTGTTGTTACAGGAATTTTAATCAAAGATAGTAAATATTTAATTGTTAAAAGAGCTGATTGGGAAAAAGCTTTTCCAGATAAATGGACTGTTCCTGGTGGAAAATTAGAGGTTTTAGATTATGTTCTTAGAGAAAAAGATACTTCAAGTCACTGGTATAATGTTTTTGAAGATTTATTAAAAAGAGAGGTTATGGAAGAAGTTGGATTCGAAGTTGAAAATATTGGGTATATTACAAGTTTAGTTTATATTCGACCAGACAAAATTCCTTGTTTAATTGTAAGTCTTTATGCTAAAGCTAAAGGAACTGAAGTGAGGCTTTGCAATGCTTTAACAGAATATGCTTGGGTTTCTTTGGAAGAAGCTAAGAATTATGATTTAATTGATGGAATTTATGAGGAGTTAGAGATTTTAGATGAAAAGTTGAAATTAGAAAGTGGTTTGATTAAGGAATGGAATAAAAATAAATTTTAATTAAAATTTAGAAAAACTTTAAAATCCTTGTAATTTTTTTAATTCAATGAAAATTAAAATTTTCAAGCATTTAAATCTCCAGAAAATCTGGAGGAAATTCAAATACAATGAAAGTAGGTAATGTGGAAATTAAATGGCTTGGTCATGATGGATTTTTAATCAAAAATTTAGATACTGGAAAGAATATTTATATTGATCCTTATAATATTGTAGAGAATTTGGAAAAAGCTGATTTAATTTTGATTACACATGGTCATTATGATCATTGTAGTGTTGCCGATATTGAAAAAATTATCAAAGAAGGAACTAAGATTGTTGCTACGGCTGACTGCCAAAGTAAAATAACTAAATTTAATATGCCTATTAAATTAGAGATTGTTGAGCCAAATCAAGAGTTAGATTTAGGAAGTATTAAGATTTTGACAGTTCCTGCTTATAATATAGATAAACATTTTCATTCTAAAGACGAGCATTGGGTTGGTTATTTGATTAAAATAAATGATGTTGTAATTTATCATGCTGGAGATTGTGATGTAATGCCTGAAATGCAAAGACTTACAGGTTATCAACAGCCTGGAAAAGAATTTGTTGCCTTGTTGCCTGTAAGTGGAAGATTTGTTATGAATTCTGAAGAGGCTGTAGAAGCTGCTAAAATCCTTAAACCAACTCTTGCTGTTCCAATGCATTTTGGAAGTATTGTTGGTGTTGAAGAAGATGCTCAAGAATTTGTTGATTTTTGTAAAGAAGAGGGAATAAATGCAAAAATTTTGAAGAAAGAATAAAAATTATTTTTTATGATATAAATTCTTATAAACTTATTGTTATAGAAAATAAAATGAATGAATCTTATTCAGTAATAAAGGTAACCTATTATAGGGAAGATGGGGGATTTGATCTTGAGGGTGATTGCAGGTCAGAAAGACGTCCTGAAATAATAAGGGATTTTTTAAGAACTCAAGTAGGGCAAGATGAAGATAAAAATCCTAGTAATGAAAGAGATGTATATAATATTGAACTAAAATTTTTTCCTGAAAGTGATAGGATTGAAGTTTCAAGTAATACAGGTAATAAACACTTAAGAGATGGTATTCTCTTTAAGGTATTAGGAAAACTTAACTAAATTTTTTTCAAAACCAAAAAAATAAGAATTTTAAATATACTTTCAATCAACAAAATATTTTTAAACACAGAAATCTTAATTTTTTTATATTAATTTATTTTACTTGGCGGTTTGAATAAATTAATTGTTTGTATAAGGGGAATTCTTATTTAATTAGTGGGAAGTATAAAAGATATTTAAATCTTTCGGTAAAAGATTTGAATTAATACTCTTCACAGGTCTGAATTTAGTTCAGAAAAAATTAAAATCAAAAAGGAGGAAAAAAATGGCATTAGACTTTGCGAGAGAGGCAATAGAAAATACAGAAACACATAGTATTAACTTTGAAGAGTTAAAAGCAGGTAAAGCTAACATTAAAATTTATGGTGTTGGTGGTTGTGGGTGCAATTCTATAACTTGGCTTTTTAATAAAGGAATTACTGGAGCTACAATCTATGCAGCTAATACTGATGCACTTCATTTAAGCGTTACAAAAGCAGACGAAAAGCTTCTAATAGGAAAGGAGCTAACACGGGGTTTGGGCGCAGGCGGAATACCATCACAAGGAAGGGAAGCTGCAAAAGAAACAATTTCAGAAATTAAGAAAACACTTGTAGGAGCAGACATGGTCTTTATTTGCGCAGGTATGGGTGGTGGAACAGGAACAGGAGCAGCACCTATAATTGCACAATTAGCTAAAGAAACAGGCTCAATTGTTATTGGTGTTATTACAATGCCTTTTGAATCAGAAAAAGCAAGAATTGACAAAGCTGAGTTTGGGTTACAGGAACTAAGAGAAGTAACAGATACAACTATTGTTCTTGATAATAACAGGCTTGTGGATATTGCAGGGCAATTACCACTTACACAGGCATTTGCTGTTGCTAATGAGTTAATAAGCACAATGATTAAAGGAATTGTTGAGACAATAACTTTACCAAGTTTGATTAACTTAGATTATGCAGATGTTTCAACTATTATGAGGAATGGTGGAGTTGCAGTTATTGGTATTGGAGAAGCAGATACGCAAAATAAGGTTAATGAAGCTGTACAGCAAGCATTATCACATCCTTTGCTTGATGTAGATTATAAAGGTGCTACTGGAGCTTTGATACATGTGACTTGCGGTCCTGATTTGAAATTGGAAGAATTTGATGTAATTGGAAGAGCAGTTTCAGAGAACTTAAATCCAGAAGCACAAGTAATAATTGGAGCAAGAATTGACAAAGATTTTGTAGGTAAAGTAAGAGTTATAACAATTATGACTGGTGTTAAATCACCTTACATTATTGGAAAAGCAGCAGAAGAACAAGCACATCCAGTCTCTAAAGAAGTATCTGATTTAGGTATACAAGTGTGGAAATAATTTTTTTATTTTTTTTATTTTTTTTAAGAACTAGATTGATCTATCTTTGAATTTTTAATGTACTTCTCGATTGGTTCAGAATTTTTCCACATATTTATAAAGTGATTCTTTAACATTTGTGCAAATGCTTTACTTTCAGTCCATAATGTAAGATAATCTTCTTCTTTTACTTCAGGTTCACCAATTGTCAATCTTGCAATTTCTCCATCAATAATTGTTATTCTTGGCAAAAGTGGACCAAACATTTTTTCATTAAAAACTCTAATTTTTGCACCTGTAGATAACCATTCTTTGTATGATTTAATTTTATTTTTATCAAATGTGCAGATTATTTTTACCTTTACACCTTTTTTTATCGCATCTTCCATTGTTCTAATATTTTTATATAATATTTTTGATAATTTGTTACAAGCAAGTATTTCTCTTTTTGCTTTGGTATTTTGAGTTGCAAGTTTTTCTTCAATAGCTTTTTTTCCTTTAATTATCCAGAATAAATCTTTAAATTCTGTTATCTTTGGTTGTTCAATTAATTTAATTAAAGAATCTACAGAATTATTTAATTCTTTTATTTCTTCTTTAAAAATCTCAGGATTATTTATTTTATATTTTCTAGGTGAAACTGGAAGAGAAATTACTTTGTTTTTCTGTTCTAACTTTTGTAAAGATTCATAAGTTTTATTTCTTGGTAATTTACTATCTAAAACAATTTCTCTTACAGTACTAGGCCCTAATTTTGCAAGTGATAAATATGCTCTTGCTTCATATTCTGTCATTCCTAACTTTTGCAATAATTTTATTTGATCCATAAATTGGATATATAATAACAACTATAAAAATCTTTACTTTTTGTCCCTTTCAGAGTTACACATAATTATATAGTCATATAATTTATTAAAAATATGGAATCTAAACATACAAGTCTAGAATCAACAAATAGGTATATTGAAAGATTAAATGAGTGGACTCATGGAGGACATGATAGACGAGATTTTCCACATAATGCAGAACAAGATATTATCTTAATTTTAAATCCAGATTCTCTTTATATTCCAGATTCAGGATATATGACTGATCCTCTTGGATTTGTTCGTCAAGATTATTGTAAAGAAAAAGAATCAGTAGATTCTCTAAAAAATAGTGCTGCAGAAGTAACTGGATTTAGTCCTTTTAATTATTACAATCCTTGGGAAGCAGATTTAAAATTGAAATGTGTAGATGAAAACGAAAGATATTTTGGTGCTGGAAATGCAGGAAGTGATTTTATTTTTGTCCCTCATCCTAAAATGTTTAAAATTTTTAGAAAATTAATTCCTTCTTTGCCTTGTGCCTCAAAATTAGAACTTCTTAATCAAATATCAATAAGAACCCTTGAAGAATATTTAAACATCTAATTTCTTAGGTTTTTTTATTTTTTTATTTTCGTATTCATTAAAGTAAAGAATTTTATCTAATTCTATCTTTCTTTTAGACCTACTTGGTTGTTTTGGTTTTTTATTTTCAAATTCATAACCTATTGGAAAAACCGCCTCTACATTTGCATTTCCAGGAATTGTTAATTCTCTTTTTATTTGTTCTTCAACAAAATATCCAATCCAACAAGTTGCTAATTTTTTCTCTTGAATTTTTAATAAAAAGTTTTGAATTGCTGCTCCTGTTTGTTGTCTTGAATAAATCTCACCCTTTTTTCCAAAAGAATTTATTGTTCTTGAAGGAATTGAGCATACAACTAAAACATAATCTGTTTGAGAGATAAAGGGCTGTTGTGATGCTTCTGAGATTTTTTTAATTTTTTCTTTATCATCAACAAGAATAAATCTTAATGTGAAATTATTTCCGGCCATTGGAGTATATCTCATAGAATCAATAACTTCAATAATATCTCTCCAATCTGGTTTTTTATCTTTGAATTTTTTTACACTTTTTCTTAATTTGATCGCTTTGTCTAGTTCCATGGTTTAAATAAGAGAAAGATGTTTTTAAAATTATTCAAAACGAATTTCCCCCCCACCTAAAACTTTTTTACCTTGATAAAGAACAATTGCCTGTCCTTCTGAAACACCTGTTATTTTTTTGTTGAGAATTACCTTAAATTGTTTTTTATTTTCATTGTATAAAATTTTGCTTGGAAGTAATTCTCCAACTTGTCTTATCCTTGAGAAAACTTTTAAATTATTTTTTGGTTCTTCATTTATCCAGTGGGGATTTTTTATTATAATTTCTTTTCTATAAAGTAATTTATGTCCTTCTGGAGCTAAGACGATCTCATTTTTTCTGGAATCTTTTCTTGCAACATACCATCTTTTTAGTTGTTTTTTATTATCGCCTTGTTTTTCAATTTCAATCCCATATCTTGGACCTAACCTTTGCCCAATAGTGTAATAATATATTCCGTCATGTTCTCCAATAATATTTCTGTTAGGATCAAAAATTTTTCCTTTTTTTGCTTTGATTTTTTTCTGCAAAAATTCTTTTAAATTAACCTTTCCAATAAAACAAATTCCAACAGTTGATTTTTTGTCAAAATTTGGAAATTTATTTTTCCTTGCAATTTCTCTGACTTGTTTTTTTGTATAATCTCCTATTGGAAAAATTAAGTGTTTCAACTCATTTTGTTTTATTCTATATAAAAAATATGATTGATCTTTTGTTTCATCTTTTGCTCTTAAGAGTTCATAATTATTTTTGTTCTTTTTTATTTTAGAATAATGTCCTGTGACAATATAATCCACATTAAATTTCTTGGCGGCTTTTATTAATAA
>CAYFIZ010000008.1:0-6451 GCA_964343325.1 Candidatus Woesearchaeota archaeon | reverse complement strand
AATGTCCTGTGACAATATAATCCACATTAAATTTCTTGGCGGCTTTTATTAATAATGGAAATTTTACTTTTTGATTACAATCAATATCTGGATTAGGGGTTATACCTTTTCTATAATCCTTAAACATTTTTTCTACAACATCTTTTCTATATTGTTTTTCAAAGTCTAAAGTTATTAAAGGAATATTTAATTTTGCAGCAATTTTTATTGCAACTTTTCTTTCCTCTTTCCAGTTGCATTCATTTGGATTTTTTGTATTGCTCCAGCTTTTTATGAAAACTCCTATAACTTCATATCCTTTTCTTTTCATTAATAATGCGGCTACACTTGAATCTACTCCTCCAGATATTGCTACAAGAACTTTTAATTTAGTTTTCATATGGAAAAAGATTTCATAAAAGTTAAAAAAGTTTTGGTAAAATTAGTTATAGAAAAAAGTAGATGATTTGAATAAATTATCCTTTGTATTTTTTTAATACTGCTTTAACATTTTTTAAAAGTTGTTTCATGCTTTCTTCAAGTTGCTGCTTGTTTTTTGTTCCTGTGCATACAAGTTTTCCATTGCTAAAAAGTAAAAAAGTAGCATTTGGCTCTACTAACTTGTAAACTAATCCTGGAAATTGTTCTGGTTCATATTCTGTGTTTTCCATTTCCAATGCAAGGAAATTTAAATTAAGTTTTAAATTAATTGTTCCTGACGCCACAATATTCTGTACTGTTATTTTTGGCTTTATTGTTATTTTGACATTTATTTTTTTTAATTGTTTTATTACTGCATCTATAACTTTTTTAACTTGAGCAATTGATTTTGTTCCTGTGCAAACAAGATTTCCTGAGGAAAAAACAAGAACAGCTGATTTTGGCTCTTTAACTCTAAGAACAAGTCCTGGAAAAGTTTTTGGATTATATTCTGTATTTGGCTGGGTTCTTGCAAGTTTTACCAAAGGGATAGGTTTTTCCAAAGCTGTTGTTGCAACAATATTTTGAATAGTGTAATTACTTTTTGATTTAGCCATGCGAGGACACCAAGGTTTCCTTCGCTTAACCTTCTTTTTCGACGCGGTTGGGCAACTTTTTAAATTGCCTCCGCAGAAAGTTGCGAAAGAAACATTTAATACAATTCTAATAGAAAATTTTATTTATAAAGGCTTCGTCGGTCAAAGTTCAAAAATTCTTTTGGTTGGTCTCCCTAATTTCCTTCCAATTCCTCTTGATTCTTGTCGTAAATACTTTGAGACTTTAATTTTAATTTCATCTTTTTCTTCGTTATATGAAAATTCATAACCGTTTCTTTCAGATTCTTCTTTAGCCAATTGAACTATCAAATCCCTTTTTCTCCTTGCACTTTTTTCTGGAGCATAAGATATTTTTCCAGCATTTAAAGCTCTTTGTTCAACAATTCCTCTAACAATGGATGTTTCAAACTTAGTCCTATAAGTTAATTTTCCTCTGAAATAAATTTTTCTATCTTTTCCATTAATAATAATTATCTCCCCATTTAAATTATACTCAATTTCATTTCCAACCTCATCTCTGTGTAATTTCTCCACTTCTTTTTCGAGATCTTTTATAATATCAATAAGCATTAAATTTGAATCGAGAATTGAGTTTTAAAATATTGTTGTGTTTAACCAAACCTATAATTTCTTTTTTGCTTTTCAAAATCTTTTTTAATTTCTTCTAAACTTGTTATTTCTGAAAGTGGTTTGTCAGGTCTTAAGGCAGTAAATCTTGGAAATCTTAATGCAAAACCAGAATTATAATTAGGGGATTTTTGAATTTCTTGATAAGTAATTGAGACAATAATTTTTGGTTTTACTTGAACTGTTTTTCCTTTTTCCTTTATAATTAAAGGTGTAAGTTTTTTTGTAAGTTCTTCAAAAGTTGTTCCTTGTTCTTGTTTTTCTTTTATTCCTGTTCCCATTTTTCCAATTTCTAAGAATTCTTTACCATCTTTACATGCAAGAATAAAACTTGACATCCAACCACTTCTTTTTCCAGTGCCATATTCAGCCCCTACAATAACTAAATCAAGGTCTCGTTCTTCTGGTTTTACTTTTAACATATGCCCGACTCTGCTTCCAGGATTATATGTTGCCTTGAGATTTTTCATCATTATTCCTTCTTGATTATCTTTCAAAGCATTTTTATAAAATTTTTCTGCTTTTTTTTCACTTCCGGTTATTATTTGTTTTGCATGAATTATTTTATATTTTTGATTTCTTAGAATTTTTCTTATTAAAGCAGTTCTTTTTTCAAAACTTTCATGAAGTAAAGATTTTCCATTATAGTAAATAATATCAAAAACATTTATTTCAATAGGAAGTTCATTTTGTAATTTTTCAATATCATATTTCCTTCTAATTCTCTGACTTATATCTTGAAATGGTTTGTATTCTTTTGTTTTTTTATCATAGCCAACAGCTTCAGAGTCAAGAATAAACGATTTTCCTTTTACATGTTTTTTTATGTAATCAACAACTTCTGGAAATTGTTTTGTAACATTTTCTAAACTTCTTGTAAATAAAATTATTTTGTCGTCTTTTTTGTGAATTATCAATCTAAAACCATCGTATTTGTATTCTATTACACATGGTTTTCCAAGAGCTTTAAATCCATCTGCTATTGTTTTTGCTTTTTGCGCTAACATGGCTTTTATTGGTTTGCCAACTTCAAGCAAAACTTTTTCTAAATTTTTTAATTTTCCTTTTTTTGCAATTTCAAATACTAAAGCAATATCATTTGATTTGTCAATTGCATCCTGGATTTTTTTTGATACTTCTTTTTTTTCTTTTTCAGGAAAAAAAGCAGAAACCATTGCTCCTTTTATTGTACTTTCTTTAACACCAATTCTTAAATCTCCGATTAAAGTTCTTATTAAATATAAAGATTCTAAAGGTGAGGCAGAAGTTAAAAGTTCTGTTATTAATGCAAGTTTTTTACTTACTGTTCCTTTGCCAACAAGCTCTGGAAGTTTTCTTAAATTAGTTAAAACTTTTTCTGTTGTTAAAATCTGAGAATGAAGTGTTGATTGTCTTTTTTGTTTTTTTAATTTTTCAGCAACTTTTCCCAAATCACCAATAGATTTCCATTTTATAACAACTTGCTTTTCTTCTGTTCCTGTTGATTTTGAAATTGCTTTAATTGCAAGCTGGTTGCTTATTCCAATTCTTCTTTCATCATACTCTGGATAAATATCTCCTAAAAGAAGATACAAAATATCTTTCTCTGATTCATTAATATTCTTTAAAAATTTTGAGAGAATTTCTATTTTTTCTAATCTTTTTGTTGTACTAGAAACCTCTTCATAAAATTCTGCAAGTTTTTTATATTCCATTTAAAGACAACCTAGCGGTTTTCTTTCACTTTCCCTTTCAACGCGGTTAAGCGATTTTTAACTGCCTCCGAGAAAATCGCGCATTTGTTGACAACCTATGTTTTTTTCCATAAGAGACACCCCACAGAAATCACACATTTGTTAAACAACCTTTTTTTGATTTTTCCTCTTTAATTACTTAAAATAAGAAATAGATATTTTTAAGTTTAGTTATTTCCCTTTCCTTCCTCTTGCACGAATTGAAGGTCTTACCTTCATTTCCTTTGATTTTTTACGTAGTCCACGAGATTTTTTCCCTGCTGAAGTTAAGCCGCGAAAAACCCTGCCTTTGTTTGCAGGTTTTGCTATCCAGTTTATTGTTTTATCATTTTTAATTTCTGGTTTTTTAGGATCAACAAGAATTACTTCATAAAAATAATATACTCCATCTTTTCCAATCATATATGAATTAAGAACTTCAAGATTTTTGTATTTTCTTCCAGCTCTTTGTTCTGAAATCCATTTATAATTCATCCCAAGGTTTTTTCTTGTGTGAAGTCTCTTGCTTCTTCTTCCTTTATTTGGACGAGATCTTTTATGACCTCCTCTTTTAATTCTTGTTCTTACAACAACAAATCCTTTTTTATTTTTGTATCCAAGAGCTCTTGCTCTGTCTAATCTTAAAGGTTTGTCAACTTTTGTTATTGCCTGCGATTTTCTCCAATCAATCATTCTTTCTCTAAGTATTTTTTTGTCAGGCTTTTTCCATGCTTGTCTTAAATAATAATATATTCCTCTAGCCATTTTAAGAAAAGAAAAAAGTGATTTTTAAAGATTGGGGTTATAAAAATACTTTAGAAATTTGAATGAGCCCGCTCGGATTTGAACCGAGGACCTCTGCCTTATCAGAGCAGCGTTCTAACCAGGCTGAACTACGGGCTCATTTAATTAATTAGGAAATCAAATATTTATAAGTTTTGTGAGTTCAAAAAATCTTTATTTTTTAATCTATTTTAGGAAGATTTCTTTCATAAATTTATAGAACAATTAATTCAAATCCGTGCAGGCTCATTAATTCCTAATTCAAGAACAAGTTTCCCTTTGAATAAATTATAGTTTGTTATTGGAAAATTCATAGGGATTAATTTTTTATACACTTTATTTTTTGAAACACCTTTTATTTCAATATTATTTTCTAGTTTTATGATTGAAAGATCTTTTTCTGATTTAACTCCGGGCATATAAATTTCATAAATGACTTTATCTGAAAATCTTCTGACATTTGTACTTGGTTCTTTTTTTGGAAGCTCTGAAAACTTTTTCCAGTTTCCTTGTGGAAGTTCGGAAGAAGGGATTTCTTTTCTTTCATTTTTCATTCTTTTAGAATTTTCATGATGAAGATTAATTCTTTTTCCATTTATGAACATTTTATAATCAACTTTTGGTTGAAAGTCTTTTCTTTTTATTTCTTTTTGCATTTCCTTTTCAAGTATTTTCATTGCATTTTCAAGCATTTTGCCAATCATTTTTCCACCAACTCCATTGAATATTGAATTTGAAAAATTTTCAAACTCATTAATAGAATCATTTTCCCCTAACATTCCAGAATTATTTTTTTTAAATTTTTTGCCAATAAAATCTCCGCAATTAGGACAAAATTTGCATTTGCCATTTATTTTTTCTCCACAATTTGCACATTCTTTTTTTCCGAACATATTTTTAAAAAATTAGTTTTATTTAAATATCTTTGGGATTTTAATCTCTTAAATATTTTTTAATAGACATTACCTCATGCGCTTCTTCAAGAAGGGTTGGTTTAGCCTCTTGAAATATTATTCTTTTAAGAGTTTTTGAACCCTTGAATCTTTTTGTTTTTCTGATTTCTTTTATTTGAGGAATCCAGAAAAATACAACTAACATACTTGTTAAACTGCTAAGAATAAATATTAATATTATTGGTTCAAAAGGTGTTTTTAGAAATTTTATAAGAAATGCCCCTAAAACAGCTCCAAAAAAGATTCCTATGCCATTAAACATATTATGGTATGATACTGCAAATCCTCTTTTTTTCTGACTTACATTATCATAAATAAAATTATTTGTGGCAAGATTAAATCCAGCCCAAGAAATTCCACTAATAAGTGCTGGAACAAAGATTAAGTAAATTGGAGATTTAAATAAAATCCAGAGAATGGGAACTATTGGAATTAAAATAGTTGTAATATATAAGACTCTATAATTACCATATCTATCTGCAAATTTCCCCCATAATTCTAAAACAATAAGAGAAAATAAAACTTGTGATAAAATAATTGTCATATAAATCAAATAACTAAATTCAAGATATCTAAGTAAATAAATGGTTATTAATGAGGAAGATATAAATGTTGAAAAACTAAGTAATGCTATAAATATTGAAAATTTTCCAAAATTATTTTTTTTAGCATTTATCAAAAAATCCCAAAAAGAAAAATAATCTTCTTTTTCAAATTTTATTTTTGGAACATACTGTTTTTTGAAACTTTTCCAATAAAATAATATACTTAGTGATGTTAATAAAAATAAAATAATAAAACCAAACATTAACCAATTATTTTCTTTAAAATAATCTAAGAAAATAGCAGCAAAAATTGTTAGAATCAATACAACAAATCCTTTTATTAATCTTCTTTTTGAGAACCATTTCCCCCTATGTTTTTCATCAACAATATCCCCCACCCACGAAAACCATGCAGGTTCACTAATATTTGAAATAATTATATAAATCGATAATAAAACTAAAAATAAAAAAGGAAGAATGTTAATTAAGATTCCTTTATAAAATAAAACTGCAATTAAAATAAATGATAACCATGGCAATGCTCTAAAAAATGTAGATTTTAGAATTATTTTTTTTATAGAATATTTTTCAATAAGTTTTGAACCAAAAATTTGACTGAATGGTCCCAAAAGACCTGAAAGAGCACTTATTAAAGCTACTAAAGAATTGCTGGAATTAATAGCTATCGCAAATGGTGTAATATAAGAATTACCAAAAGAAATTTCTTCAGATGCGAAAATCCCTTCCTTAATGCTTCTTTTTCTTGCATTATGTTTCAGCTTTTTAACTTTTTTAGAATCTTTTTTCTTCACCAT
>CAYFIZ010000007.1:10690-16059 GCA_964343325.1 Candidatus Woesearchaeota archaeon | reverse complement strand
TCACCTGTTTTTTCAGTAAGTTTTACTTTTATTTCTGGCTCAATAGGAAGATTCCAGATTTCTTTTTGAATTGATTTTATAATATCTTGTCCTGAAATACTTTGCTTTAGCATTATATCAAAAAGTTTTTCTCTTGATTTTTCAAAGTCCCCGGAAATAGCATAATCAAGTGCAATTTTGATATCTTTTGGTTTTGCATCTGAAATAATTGTTGAAACAAGTTCTGGAGTCATTGATGGGGAAATTGAAGCTGTTGACTGCAAGATATTAATACATCTTCTGCAATCACCTTCACTACCTTCATAAATAATTTCAATTGCTTCATGACTTACACTAAAATTTTCTTTTTCTGCAATTATTTGAATTATTTTTTCAATATCTTTTTTTTCTAAAAGTTTAAATCTAAAAAGAATACATCTTGATTGTATTGGATCAATAAGTTTACTTGAATAATTGCAGGATAAAATAAATCTGCAAGTTGCCGAATAATTTTCCATTGTTCTTCTTAATGCCTGCTGTGCTTCAGGGGTTAAGGCATCTGCTTCATCAAGAAAGATTATTTTAAAAGGAACATTTCCAAGTGATTTTGTTCTTGCAAAATTTTTTACTTTTTCTCTTACAATATTTATTCCCCTTTCATCAGATGCGTTTAATTCAAGATAATTTTCTTTCCAGTTTTCACCATAAAGTTCTTTTACTATAACTAAAGCCAAAGTTGACTTTCCTGTTCCTGCAGGTCCTGCAAGCATTAAATGAGGAATATTTAAAGAATTAGTTAGTGAATGAATTCTTTTTATAATTTCATCTTGCCCAACAATTTCAGAGAATTTAGAAGGCCTGTATTTTTCAGTCCAAATTTCACTACCCATGGTAAGACACCGCGAGGGCACCAAGGTTCCCTTCTCCAAAGGAGACCTCTTTGTATTTGGGGCCGCTTAACCCTCCTTTCATTTTCTTGACAGTCAATCTCACTTTCATAGTTGAATTAATCATAATGTAATTATTTTTAAGGAAATTTATAAAGATTGTTATGTTGGAATTTAAATAATCTTTATTATTTTGTCATTTTTTATCTAGTCCTAAACTTTCTACACTCATTCTTATAACTGTATGACTTGATAAAATTTTTGTAAGAGATTTATATCTTGTGTGAGAATTATCTCCATTAGAGAGTATTTCAATAATATCATCACCACTCATTTTTGAGTTATTTAATAAATGTAATGCATGAATATATGCTCTATATTCTTTAGAGCTTAAAACACCTTTAATTTCTTCTGGTGCTCTTAAATTTCTAATTTTTGGTTCTGTTTCAAAATAAACTGCTAAAGCTCTTCTTATACCATCAACAAAATATTCACCCATCTCTAAAAAAATTTTGGTTTATTTATATTAATTATTATACAAAAATATACAAAAGAATTATTATTTGCTACGAGCTCTTCTCTGTTTTCTCTTTCGTTTTTCTTTTTTCAGTCTTTTTCTTTGCCATTTCCAACGCATTTGCCATCTCTTTTTCCATCTTCTTGATGATCTTTTCATTTAATCTTTCACCTCAATTTTTATATCAACATTTTTTGGAATTTTAAGTCGCATAATGCTATGAAGGACTTTTTCATTTGCAGGCAAGTCTATAAGTCTTTTATGAATTCTCATTTCATATCTGTCAAAAGTTGCTGTTCCATCTCCACAAGGAGATTTTCTTGTTGTGATTTTTAGCTTTTTTGTTGGTAAAGGTACTGGTCCACGAACAATAACTCCTGATTTTTTTGCCAAATCTCTAATAGAATTACAAATATGATTGAGCATTTCAATATCACTGCTATTTAGTTTTACTCTTACGTTTGGCATTTGAAAACAACCTGCGGTTTTTTTCGATTTTCCCTTTCAACACTGAAAGGCGATTTCTAATTGCCTCCGAGGAAATCGCAAACCATGTTTTAATATAATTAATTTTTGTTAGATTTGTTTTTAAATGTTTCTTTGAAAAAACTTTTTATACTATATTTTTCATATATTATTAATCTAAAATTAAAGAGGTAATTAATGGAACAAGTATTTATTCAATTAGGAATCATTCTTTTTACAGCATTCGTAGTTTCATATATTGTCCGAGCATTTAAACAGCCGATTGTTATTGGATATATTATAGCTGGAATGATTATTAGTCCTTATATTATTAGTTTTGGAGCTTCACAAGAAACCTTAGATCTTTTCTCTGAATTTGGAATTGCTTTCTTGCTTTTTATGGTCGGTTTGCATATGAATCCTAAAGTAATCAAGGAAATAGGAACAACTTCTTTGATTATTGGAATTGTTCAGATGGTTTTAACCTTTGCCTTAGGATTTTTCATTTCCTCAATACTTGGTTTTGATAATATTACTTCTGCATTTATCGGAATTGCCCTTGCATTTAGTAGTACAATTATTACTATGAAGCTTCTTTCTGATAAAAAACAAATAGATTCTCTTTATGGAAAAATCTCAATAGGAATTTTAATTATTCAAGATGTAGTTGCAATTGCTGTTTTAATATTTATTTCTTCAGTATCTAATGCAGGAGACGTGGGTTCTTTGGCAGTTAAAGGATTGCTTATGGGAATTGGGTTAATTGTGGTTTTATTTTTGCTTGGTTTTTTTGTTTTTCCTAAAGTAATAAAAAAAATTGCACAGTCACAAGAACTTTTATTTTTATTTTCAATAACATGGGCTTTTGTAGTTGCAGCACTTTTCAGTTATATTGGATTTTCAATTGAAATTGGCGCTTTAATAGCCGGAGTTGTCTTGTCAATTTCCCCTTATACTATTGAAATAAGTTCAAAAATAAGACCTTTAAGAGATTTTTTCTTGATAATCTTTTTCATAATTTTAGGATTTAATATACCTATTTTGAGCATGAATTCAATTATTGTTAATGCACTTATATTTTCTTTAATTGCTTTAATTTTCAAGCCAATAATTTTAATGAGTTTAACAGCAATACTTGGATATACAAAAAGAACAAATTTCTTTGTTGGTACAACTTTAGGACAGATATCTGAATTTTCTTTAATTGTTCTTGGTTTAGGAGTTTCAGCAGGTCTTATTTCAGGGGAAATTTTATCAACTTTAACTTTAACAAGTGTAATTACAATAACAATCTCAACTTATATGATAATTTATTCTAATGAATTTTATAAAAAAATGTCAAGTTTTGCCTCTATTTTTGAGAGAAAAGAAGTAAGAAAAAAATCAAAAACCGTAAAAAAATATGATGCAATTTTGTTTGGCTATAATAGAATAGGTTTTGGTATTTTACGTAAATTAAAAAAAATAAGAAAAAAATATCTTGTTGTTGATTTTGATCCAGAAGTTATTTCTACACTTTCAAAATTTAGAGTACCTTGTATTTATGGAGATGCTTATGACTCTGATTTTTTGGATGAATTATCTTTAGAGAAAATAAAATTAATGGCTTCAACAATTCCTGATTTTGAAACAAATATGCTTTTAGTAGACTCAATAAGAGCTGTTAATTCTGATGCAATTATAATTGTGAGGGCTAATGAAGTAAAAGAAGCATTTGAACTTTACAATAAAGGAGCAAGTTATGTTTTAACTCCTTATTTTTTAGGCGGGGAGTATGTGGCGAAAATGATTGAACATTTTGAAATAGATAAAAAAGATTATAAAAAAGAAAAAGAAAAGCATATGAAAATGTTAGAAGAAATAGCAGAAAGAGGAAAAAGACATACTAAAATTGAAAAAGGTTAATTTTTACTATTAGTTTCTTCAATTTCTTTTTCATCAATCCCAAAAAGGGAAAATATAAACTCAAAAAATCTTAAAATCATTTCAAGGATGATTATGAATATTAAATAAATAAATATTTCGTTAAAGAAATTTGGAAGTTCTGCAAATTGATTAAAAATTCTTTCAATTGAGAAAAATTTTGGGTTTAAAATAGAAACTGCAAGCAATGTGAAAGGAACGAGTTTTGCCAAATCTTTTGCCAAATCTTCTTTGTAATAAGAAGTCATTCTTATTGATGCAATTATTACTGCAGAAATAAGTAAAAGAAAATTAATTTCCAAATTATCTGTTAGAAATATTAAAAATAAAGTAAATATTGAAAACCAGAAAAAAATTAGAAATGGTAAAATAATTATATATTCAAGAAGATAAAATATTCCTGCAATTAATTTTGTAAAAAAAGCATGTTCTGATCTATTGTATTGATTTAAATTTAGTTCAATAAGATTTTTTGTTGATATAAATCTGTAAAATTTCCAGATAAAAATAGAAAATGCAACAACTAGTAAAACTATTAATAACAAATTAATAAAGTTTTGAAAGAACAAAGGCAATAATGAAATAAATAAATTGTAATTTTCTAAAAGAGTTGATCCAAAATTATTAAATACTTCTACCATTAATTAATTTAGATTTTATTACTTTTAAAATTTTGTAATTAAAGTCTTTTATTGGTAATAAGATTAAAGAATATATTTTACTATGATAATTTTTTTAAAGTATTGTAATTCTAAATTATTATGAAAGAAATTAATGCACGTGATTTTCCAGAATATTTAAAGGGATTAGAGACTAGTGGTAATCCTTTTAATTGTCCACATTTGAGAGTATTATCTGAAGATATAATTATTAAAGGTACTGAAAAAGGAGAGTTTGGAGATGGTGAGGAATATAGAAGAAGAGAACCAATGTGTATGGATGGTGGCTTAAATCTTTACAGATGTAGATTTGATAACAGACATCCTCTGATTGTAAATGATGAGGGGGAATTAGAAATTGAATGTATGGCTCACAGGAATCTATTTAAATTAAAAGTAGAAAATTTTGAAGAAAGAGATTGATAAAGAAAACTATAGATTGTCAACAAATGTGCGATTTCATCAAGGTGTTTGGAAATCGCTTTTCAGTGTAGAAAGGGAAAGTAAAAGAAAACCGCGAGGTTGTCTTTATTCTCAATAAATTTAAATATGATGTTTTTTTGATTGTGTTATGATTGATATAAAATTAATTCGAGAAGATTCAAAATTAGTTAAAGATAATATAAAGAAAAAATTTCAAAATGAAAAACTTGTTCTTGTTGATAAAGTAAAAGAACTTGATGAAGATTGGAGAAAATTAAAATATAAGGGAGATAGTTTAAGGAGTGAAAGAAATAAGGTTTCTGAAGAAATTAATAAAGCTAAGAAATCAAAAGATGAGAAGAAAGCTAAAGAGTTAATAAAAAAAGCTAAAGAAATTCCTGAGAAAATTGAGAAAGTTCAGAAAAAAACAAAAAAACTTTCTGAAGAAATAAATAAAATCATGTTACAAATTCCAAATATAATTCATGAATCTGTGCCAATTGGAAAAGATGAAAA
>CAYFIZ010000007.1:0-10590 GCA_964343325.1 Candidatus Woesearchaeota archaeon | reverse complement strand
TGTTACAAATTCCAAATATAATTCATGAATCTGTGCCAATTGGAAAAGATGAAAAAGATAATGTTGAATTGAAAAAAGTTGGTAAAGCAATAGTTCCAAAATATGAAATTTTAAATCATGCTGTTTTGGCAGAAAAATTAGGTGGTTTAGATTTAGATAGTTCAAGAGAAATTTCAGGGCAGGGATTTTATTATCTTAAAGGAGATTTAGCACTTCTACATTCGGCAATGCTATCTTTTGCTAGAGATTATATGATTAAACAAGATTTTGAATATGCTATTCCTCCACTTATGATAAGGGGGGAAATTGTGGATGGTGTTATGAGTTTTGATGAAAAAGATAAAATGATGTATAAGATTGAAGGGGAAAATTTGTATCTTATAGGAACCTCAGAACATTCTATGATTGGAATGTTTAAAGATAAAACCCTTAAATCAAAACACCTTCCTTATAAATTGACAAGCTACTCTCCTTGTTTTAGAAAGGAAAAGGGAGCACATGGAATTGAGGAAAAAGGATTATACAGATTACATCAATTTGAAAAACAAGAGATGATTGTGATTTGTGAACCTGGAGATTCATATAAATGGTATGAAAAAATGTTAAAATTTACAGTAGATGTTTTCAAACAATTAAAAATTCCTATAAGAGTTCTTGAAATTTGTTCAGGAGATTTAGCAGATTTGAAAGCAAAATCTGCAGATGTAGAAGCATGGAGTCCAAGACAAAAGAAATATTTTGAAATTGGTTCTTGCTCAAATTTAACAGATGCTCAAGCAAGAAGATTAAACATAAGAATAAACGATGGAAAAGGAAATTATTTTGCACATACTTTAAATAATACTGTTCTTGCAAGTCCAAGAGCGTTGATATCTTTTATGGAAAATCATGAACAAAAAGATGGAAGTATAAAAATTCCAAAGGTTTTATGGCCTTATATGAATGGAAAGAATACTCTAAAGGTCATACCCTTGCAGGGCACAAGAACCTCTAAAGAGGCAAGTAAAATTGAGGTGAAGAATGGCAAAAAAATTTGATTTTAATGTTTTTAGAAAACCTAAAATTTTGAAGTTAGATTCATTGAGATTTGGTTTGGCAGGAGGAATTATTAGTTTAATTTTTGTTTTAGCTGTTGAAGTATTTTTATGGATTAAATATGTTCCTTTGTATAATTCAATGATGGTTAACCTTTATGGTGTTGCAGGGCTAACCACTTTTGGAATTTTGAAAATTATTTTTATTTCTTTATTTTTAGGATTTGTTATTGGTCTTTTATTTACTTGGTTATTTGCATGGATCTATAATAAATTATTGTTGGTTAAGGTGAAGTAGTAAAATTTAAAAGGAAATCCTGATAGATTGTTTTATGCCTACGTGGTCTAACGGCTATGACACGTCCCTGTCGCGGACGTAACCCGGGTTCGACTCCCGGCGTGGGCGTTTTTAATCACCAAAAGACTTAAGTATTCTTGACTCTTGTTAAAAGTAATTAACTCCCCGGTATGGTTTTCGGACAATATCGGGCTTACCTTTAAAATGAAAATAAAGGATGCAATTCTATTTATTGATGGAAGTAATTTTTACCATAATTCTAAAACAATAATTGATGAGTCAAAAAGAATAGATTTTAATTGTTTGGCACAACTTGTATGTGATAGATTTAATTTAAAATTAAAACAAATAAGATATTATAATGCTATTCCAGATATTTCTGAAAATAAGCAGATTTACTACAATCATATTGGATTTTTAGATAAATTAAAGAAAGATGGTATAATTGTAAAGACAAGGAAATTAAAATATATAAAAAGACTTAAGATAAAAATAGAAAAAGGTGTTGATGTTTTAATAGCATCAGACATGATAAGGAAATCTCTTGTTCAAAAAAAATGTAATGTTTGCGTATTAATTTCTGGAGATGCAGATTTTATTCCTTCTATGCAGATTATTAAATATTCGGGTAATGAAGTTATTGTTTGCTCTACAAAATATGGATTTTCAAATGAATTAAGACAAGGCAAATTTAGATATTTAATTCTAAAGAAAGAGGATTTAGATAATTGTTTACTATAAACTTCCCAGTATTTTAACAAAAAGTTAATCTTTCGGCGTGGGCGTATTAATTTATAAATTCTTATTTCGTTGGGTTGATAAGATAAAGGAGGTGAAAGATGATAAAAATTTGGAAAAGAGCTCTTAAAAAACTTGACATATGGGATATAGGTTTAATTAAGTTTTCTTCCGCAGTTTTTGTATTGTTTGTAATAACAATTTGGCCTGCCGCAATGACTTGGGTATATTCTGTTAATCCCTGGTATTTTTTTGTAGCATTTGTAATTTTTGTAGCAAGACCTTTTTATAGAGCTTATATAAAATAAAATTTTTTTAAACTTCCTCTACTCTTCAAGTAGGGGTTTTTATTTTTTTCTTAAAAGAATATCAAATAAAAGTTTTCTCTTTTACCTATTTTTGTTATTAAAAATCCTTCTTTGATTTTTTGGATTTGTATTCTATAATTTCCTGTTCTAATTCTAAATTCATTAATTTTGTTTTTTAATTTAATTATATCTACAGATTGATTATTTCTGAATTTTTCCATAGTGGTAAATATTTTTTGTTGTATTCTTGGATTAAGTTTTTTTAATTGTTTCTTAGAATTATTTGAAAAGATAATTTTCATTATTAAAATCCCAATTCTTTTTTAACTTCTTCAAGTGTGACAAAATTTCCCCTTTCATATTCTTTTTTTGATAATTCTATGTCTTTTTTTGCTTCTTCCGACAACTCTAAATGAGGTTCAATGAAATCCCAAATAACATCTTCATAGCTATCTTTTTCTTCTTTGAATTTCTTTAAGGCATTTAATAAGTCTGAACTTATTCTTATAGATGTTTGATTTTGCATACTTTATGTATACATTAAGTATATATAAATCTTTCTAGTTAATTGTTAAAAAAAGATTCAACTGCATAAATTTTGATATTTTCTAGTGTGGGTGTTTTAATTTAAAAAAATTTAAAAAGCTTTGATTCTATATTAAAGAATGAAAAAGAGAGTGAAGAAAAAAGAGAGAATGAAAAATTTGTGTAGTATGGATAATTGCAATTCTTGTGGAGGGGCATTTTATGGCTTTGGTTTTATTGGAGCTGTAATTTATTATATTTCTACTGCAACTAGCTTTTGGATGGGTGTTCTTGGAGTTTTGAAAGCAATTGTATGGCCTGCTTTTGTGATATTTGAGTTTATGAAATTCTTGGGAATGTAAGAGAACTTTAAAAATGGTTGATTCTTAAATATTTTATCCAAACACTTAATCTATCATATATTTTCTCTAATAATAATCCTTAAATATAAGTTTTAATTGGTTTATTTATGAATAAAAAGCTATTATTTGTTTTTGTAATGGCTGTTTTTTTAAGTGTTAATGCTGTTTCAGCTTATTCTTTTTTTGAGCCTAGATATAATGCAGATGATTTTAGGGAAACAACAGAGTTTAGACAAACCACTGAACACAGGACAGGTGACTTTTGGAATTCTCAGACAACAAAGAGAACTATTACAGAAAAAACAGAGGTAAGAAAAAAGATAAGAACACCTAATCATTACTATTATTCTAGATATCCTGGAGATTCTTATGTTCCTTACTCAAATTGGAGATTTAAAGAACCTTATAGACATAGTAATTATGTAAACGCCCATTATAGTGATTATTACTACAAACCAAGATATGATTATAATTTAGGATATTACAATTGGAGATGGTAAATTTTTCCCAAAAGATATATAATCTTTAATTTTTATTTAGTATTATGTTGTCAAAAACACTTACTGCTTTTCAGAAAAAACTTGTTAAAAAAGAAGTTGATAAAGAACTTAAATCTGCTGAGAAAAAGATAGAGAAAGAGGTAGAAGAAAAAGTTGAAGCTCGTTTACATAAGAAGATGGCGAAAGAACTTAAGAAACATTCTTCTTTTGTTGCTTCTAAGTTCAGAGATCATGCCACAACAGCAATAATTGCAGCACTTTCTTTTGTAATTGCAATTGCATGGAAAGATTTAATTGTGAAAATTATTAAAGAAAATATTAAACTCTCTGCAATTGAAACTTATCCTTATCTTGCAGAACTTTATTCCGCGATCATTGTTACAATTGTTGCAGTAATTGGAATAATATTTATCTCAAGTTGGGCTGTGAAGAAAAAATGATAAATTCATAAAGTACTAAAACTAAATTTTAATATGGATTTGATTTTTGTTATTGGAACTCTTGCCGTTATTGCAACAGGAATAAGATTATTACCACAAATAGTTAAAAGTTTTAAAACAAAAAAAGTAAGAGATGTATCTTTGTTGTGGGAAGTTATAGGGGGCGTAGGTTCTATCTTATGGTTAATTTATGCTTATTTAAGAGAAGATATGATTCTTCTTACAGCTGCAATTGTTTTATTAATTTCTTATGGAATATTAATTTTTCAAAAATTTATTTATTCTTCCCAAAAATAAAAATCCTTAAATTTACTTTTCTGTTAAAAACTAACAAGAATATAAAACCAGAAAAGAAAAATAATCAGATGTCTAATCGCTCTAACAAATAATACTTTTATAATTAGAATAGGGGAAGCCATTTTAAAAACTCCTGCAATAGTTGGTAGATAAGGAATAGGGGAAATAGCTGTAATTATCATTGCTGCAAAACCATATTTTTTGAATAATCTTTCATATTTTTTTACATCTTTTTTATCAAAATATTTCAAGATTCCTTTTCCTGAGGAATATCCAAGATAAAAATAAATAGCATTTCCAATAAGTACAGAAACAAGAAACAATAAGAGAATAAACCATGGATTAAAAACTCCCATTGCTAATATTGCTGCGACAACTAATCCAGGACCTATGAATACAGGTGCCCCTTCTAATAAAATTACAAGAAATATCATTGCTATCAATCCTCCAATTTGTACAAATCTGGAAACTTCATTACTCAAAAAAGTGTAATTAACTAAACTCCAGATTAAAAGAAAAATAACCAAGAAATTTAATATTGCAAGAGAAAATCTAATTGCATCCTTTTTTCCCATTATTAAAACAAATAATTAAGTTATTTAAATTTGGTCTTGTGATAGAAAAACAAATAAGATTTATAATTGCTTCTTTCCTGTATAAAAAATGGGGTTTTTTGATTTTTTTAAAAAGAAAAAAGAACAAATAGTTGAGATTGAAAAAATATCTCAAAATGAATTGCAAAACTGGTTATTAAATAAAAAAACAAAAATTGAAAAAGAAGAACAAGATATTTTAATTCTTATAAAGAAAAGGATTTCCCAGTTTATTTCTGAATTAGAAGAAAAAATTCCCATACTCTATAAAGTAGATATAGAAGAAAAAAAAGTTGAAGAAAAAATTAAATTAATAGTTAAAGAAAATCTTAGAAATTATATAGATTATTTAGAGAAATTAATAACAAAATTAAAGGAAATAGATGAAGCACCACAGGCGTACCCCGAAAAATCTCAAGAAAAGATTGTTACTGGGGGCAAAGATATTATAGGAAAAATAAATCTTATTTTTTCTGATTTTCAAAAAAAATCCGCATTAAGTTATGAAAAAACTACAATTCTTATAGGAAAAGAGATGAAGGATATAAAAGAAAGCATAAGAAAATTCTTTAAAGATATTGAAGAGATTATTAAAAATAATCAAGAGATTATTGATGAATCGAAAATAATTAGATTAGTTGAAATTGAGGTTAAAAAGTTCGATGAAATTAAAAAAATAAAATCAGAAATTACAAAAAATATTGAAGAATTTAATAATAAAATAAATAGCCTTGAAAAAAATATAAAAATTAAAGAAGAAGAAATTAAAAATATAAAAAAATCTGAGAAATTTCTTGAAGAGAATAAAAAACAGGAAGAACTCAAAACAAAGAAACAAGAATTAGAAAAAGATATTGAGAATTTACGTGGAATAATTGATTTTAAAGCTCTTGCTAATTTTTATCATATTTTTGAAGAAAAGATGAAAATAATAAAAGAGTATAGGGAAAATTTTAAGCAGACTTTTCATAAAACAAAAGGAGAAGATATTATGATTTTACTTAAAGAATCTAAATTGCATAATGTGGATATCTTGAATAAATTTCAGGAAATAGAAGAAAAGCAAAAAGAAATTAATAATATAATAATTGAAGAAACAGGGATTAAAAATTTAGAGAATATTATAAAAGAAAAGAAATTAGAGATTGAAGATTTTAATTCAAAAAAATTTATGAAAGAAAAGAAATTAGAGAAATTAGAAATAAATTTGAATGATGTGATTAAATCAATAAAGGTTGAACTTATTAAGATAAATGTAGAGCTTAATTGAGAAAATTTAAAAACAACTTTTTCTTATATTTATAATGAAAAACAAACATGAATCTTTGTGCTGGTGTGGGGGAACAAGTGGTAGTTTATTCTGGGGACTTCTAGCTTTAGCTCTAGGTTTTTGGTTTCTTGCTAAGGATTTAGGTTGGATATCTTTGAATATTTCAATTTGGCCTGTTCTTTTAATTATCTTGGGAATTTGGTTAATATCTAAAGGAAGAAAACCTTGTTAATTTAGTAAGTACTTTTTATAATAAAGTTTAATAAGGGTCATCTTTGAATTAAATTATGAAAAAAAAAATAGTGTTTTTACTTGTTTTTGTATTTTTTACAAATTTTCTTATTTCAATAACAAATTCTGAAGTAAATAAGGTAGATGAAAAAGTTTTGGAAGAAATTCAAGAAAAAGATGATGTAAGGGTCATAATTAAATTGGAAGAAAAATCTTCTTATCAGAAAATTTTAAATATTGATACAAAACAGCAAGTTATTGATTCTCTAAACAATAATATAAAACATGATTTTAATGATAGTTTTTCAGCAATAATTTCTGAAGATGATTTAATTAATTTAGAAAATAATCCTAATGTAGAATCTATTGAGCTTGTCGAAGTAAAACAGATTTTTTTACAAGATTCTGTTCCTTTAATTAACGCAACTCCAACATGGAATTTACAAATTAATAATGTAAATTTAACTGGTTTAGGTGAAACTGTTTGTATAATAGATACCGGAATAAATTATTCTCATTCTGATTTTGGAAATTGTTATGGGGAAAATAATATTTCTTCATCATGTAAGGTAATTGGAGGATGGGATTATTGTGCTGATGATGTTAATTGTACAATGGTAGATAATGATCCTATAGATGTGCATGGTCATGGAACACATGTTGCAGGAATTGTAGGGGCTAATGGTTCAATAAAAGGAGTTGCACCAGATATAAAAATTGTAATGATAAAAGCTTCTAATTCTACAGGTTCATTTTGGGAAGATGATTTAATAAAAGCAGTGGATTGGTGTGTTAATAATGCTTCAGCTTTTAATATTTCAGTTATAAGTATGAGTTTAGGTGGGGGACTTTATGATTCATATTGTAATGCAGATCTCTTAGCATCTTCAGTTAATAATGCAATAGCAAATAATATTTCAGTAGTTGTTGCAACAGGAAATGATGCAAAGTCCACACATATTGCTTCACCTGCATGCATTCAAAATTCTACTGCTATAGGTTCTACAACAAAATCAGATTCAATTTCCTCTTTTTCTAATAGAAATAATTTAACAGATTTATTTGCTCCTGGAAGTGATATTAATTCAACAATTATTTCTGGAGGATATAGTGGAAATACATGGTCTGGCACTTCAATGGCAACACCTCATGTAGCAGGAGTTTTTGCCTTAATTAGGCAATTTAAGAAATTAGAAACTGGACAAATTTTAACACCTCAGAATATTGAAGATTATTTAAAAAATACTGGAAAACAAGTTAATGATTCGGGAAATTCAAACTTAAATTTCTCAAGAATAGATGTTTATTCAGCAATTTTATCTATTGACGAAACTGCTCCAAATGTTGTTTTAGTTTCTCCAAATGATAATTCTTTATTATCTCCTCAAAATATTTCATTTAAGTGCAATGCAACTGATGAATTGCAATTATCTAATCTAACCATGAAAATATGGAATTCAACAAGTCTTTATTATGAAAATACAACTTTGGCTTCAGGAAATTCTTTGGAAATAAATTTTAGTATTAATTTAACAGAAGATAATTATGTCTGGAATTGTTTTTCTTTAGATAATAAAAGTAATTCTGATTCTGAATCTGGAAATTTTTCTTTAACTATAAATGAAAAGTTTGTGACTTTATCTTCCCCAAGCAATAATTCTTATACAAATGTGAATGATACTAATTTTACTTGTAATTCTCAAACAGATTCAGTATTGCAACTTGCAAACTCAACATTTTATCTATGGAATTCAACAGGAAATTTAACCTATAATGAGACAAAAAATATTTCGGGGAATTCAAATGAAACGATATTTAATTTTACTTTGACAAATGAAATATCTTATTTGTGGAATTGTTTATCTTATGATAATGGTTCTGAATTAATTTTTGCAGATGCAAATTTTACATTGATTTATGATATAACTAATCCAAATATAACTTTAGTAAGTCCTGCAGATGGGGATTCTAGTTTAACAGGAACAAATAATGTAGATTTTGAATATAATGTTTCAGAAGAAAATTTAGCTAATTGTAGTTTGATTATAAATGATATTGAAGATCAAACAAATAATTCTATAAATGTAAGTATTACTAATGAATTTACAAAATCGCTTTCAGTTGGAAGTTATGATTGGAAAATAAATTGTGTTGATTTTGCAGGAAATATTCAAAATTCTTCAGCAAGAACTTTGATAATAAATTCACCATCTTCAACTTCTTCAAGTTCTGGGGGTGGCGGAGGTGGCGGTGGAGGTAGTAGTGTAGAAATTATTCCTTCTACTCATAATATTAATCAAGAACAAATAAAACAAGGAATAAGTAAAAGTTTAAAAGTAAATAATAAATTAAACTTTAATATTCAAAACGAAGAACATAGTTTGATAATAAATAAAATATCTTCTAATGAATTAACTTTAACAATTTCAAGTGATCCAATAACTTTGATTTTGAAAATAGGTGAAACAAAAAAAGTTAATTTGAATAATAATGCATATTATGATTTAGAAGTTTTTTTAAGTTCAATTAAAAATTCCAGGGCAAATATAAATATAAAATCAATTAATGAAAAAATTCCTGTTAAAACTATTTTTATTTTAGACAATAAAATAAATCAATCATTTAATGAATCTGAAAATGAATCTATTAAGGAAAGCAATAGTTTTATTATTGGATTAGTGATTTATGATTTTGTACTTAATAAACAAACAATAGTGGGTTCAATAATTAGTGTTTTTGTTGTTTTAATTATTTATTTTTTAATAAGATTTAAAAAACATTTTAATAAATCCAAAGATAAGGTTAAGCGGAAAAAAAGACCTAAATCAAAAAAACATTAAAAATGCCCGGGTCGCATAGTGGTTATTGCACAAGACTGGAACTCTTGGCCTTTCGGGGCGCCCAGGTTCAATTCCTGGTCCGGGCGTTTTATCTATAAATTAAGTAATCCAATCATTGTTTAAAATGAAAAAATCATTTAATGAAAGATGTTATGATTTGTTAAGTAAAGTTCCAAAAGGGAAAGTTTCTACATATGGCGAAGTCGCGCGAGTTTTAGGAACAAGGGCTTATAGGGCAGTGGGAAATGCTATGAACAAAAACCCTTATGGCTATGCGATTTCCTCGGAGGCAATTATACCCTAAAGGGCATAAAGAAATCGCTTTTCCGCGTCGAAAGGGAAAATCAGCCCCAAATTCAAAAGGGTCTCCCATGGAGAAAAGAACAAGCAGGTTCTTTTTAGTTCCTTGTCATAGGGTTATAAAATCAAATGGAGAAATTGGCGGTTTTGCTTCTGGAACAAAAAATAAAATAAAACTCTTAAAAAAAGAAATGGTTAAAATAGAAAAAGGAAAAATTGATTTAAGTAAATATAGTTATAATTTTGTTCCTTGCATTGTTACCTAACCAGTGGCATAGCTTTTTAATTTTGTAAATTATTCTATTTAAATCAAAATTTAAAATAAAGAACGATGTATTAATTTTGAAATAATATTTTTTTGAGGTTATATTGGAGAAATACATTTTTTTCTTCCAACTATAAATTTTACCATTACAAAATTAAACCATGAATTTAAATATGATTAATTTATATAATAATTATCGGTTGTCCTTGAAAAGGATGTGACTGTTTAGCCTCTGTTGAGTATTCTGCATTAATATAGTGGAAGGGCTATAACTCGCTATATGAAATCTATGCTCTTTAAGCTTCTTTACAGCGCGAGGGAGATAACCATTAAAATAAACTGATAGATTAGGATTGATTTGGTCTTGTTTATGGCACTTCCTCACCGAGCCCTTTAATAATTATAAAAATGGCAAAAAAGAAAGTTAAAAAAGTTGAAAATAAAAAGGTAAAAAAGAAAGTTAAAAATCAATGTAGGTCTTCTAGAAAAAGAACCAAACAAGGTAAAGTTGAAAAACTTAAAAAATTAGCTAAAAAGAAAAAGATTTCTAAGAAAAAGATTTCTAAGAAAAAGATTTCTAAGAAAAAGT
>CAYFIZ010000006.1:0-18405 GCA_964343325.1 Candidatus Woesearchaeota archaeon | reverse complement strand
ATCAGCACCTTTTGGAAAATTATTTGTGTCACAAATCATTAAAATGTTTTTATTAACTCTTAAAGTATCATTTAACGCATTTCTATCCAGCCAAGAATCAGTGACTATTGTCAATTCATTTTCGAAAAAATCAGGAAGAGTTGTATTAGTTAATACTCCTGCAGGATATTTTTTTGTGAAAACCCTTATCCCTGTTAATTCCGAGAATTTTTCTGCAGCTTTCCATCCAGCTTGCCTTTTACAGACTAATATAATATCTTCAGAATTAAATTTTGATAAATATTCAACTCCTTCTTTTAATTTTTCATCAATTAAAATAGTGTTAAAAATTGCCAAACCATCTGCACGTCTTCTGTAAACAAAAGGCTTCATTTTTGGAGTAACAACTTTTGTTCCAATATAAATCCCAGACTTAACATAATCTTCAAGAGGAATAAGCATATCTGTTCTTTTTTTAATCTTAATTTTCTCCTTTAACTCTTCTGTTTTTGGAGCTTCAATTTTCTCAGAAATTTTCTTCACTTTTTCTAAAAGCTCTTTTTTCCTTTCTGCAATAGTTTTTTCTTTGCCTTTAGTAGAAATCTTCGTAGAAGATTTTTCTTCTGTTTCCAAAGATTCTTTTTCAGCTTCTTTTTCAGAAACTTTTTCCTTTTTTACTTCTTTTGCAACTGTTGCCATTAGAATTCTGAGAAAAATATGTTTTTAAATTTATTTATCCAAGATTTTCTCAATTTCAATCAATCTTTTTATCTTAACTTCTCTTTCTTTTCCAGTAATTCCAGACTTAAAAAAATCTGCCTGAAATCCAAAAGCCAAATCAGCCAAAATATCTTCTTCAGTTTCTCCACTCCTATGAGAAAAAATTATTTTAATATTATTCTTTTTAGCTAAATCACAAACCTCTTTAACTTTAAGCAAGGAGCCAATTTGATTTGGCTTTACAATAATTCCGTTAATACTTTCCATTTCAATTGCTTTTTTCAGTCTTTTATAATTTGTAACTGTTAAATCATCACCAACAATAAGCTTTTTAGGGAATTTCCTTAGAAGTTTAGAAAAATTCGCAAAATCTTCTTCATTAAATGGGTCTTCAATATAAAATAAATCAAAATTTTTTATCAGGTTACTAATATATATTAATTGTTCTTCAGAATCTCTTTTAAGCATAGGATTTTCATAATTATATTTTTTTCTTTTATAAAAAGTCGAGGATGCGATATCTGTTCCTATTGGGATTTTTAAGGTTTTAAGAATTTCAAAAATTTCTTTTTCATTTAATGAAGTTGTCCATGCATCTTCATCATTTTTTTTATTTTTGAAATTTCTATCATTTTTTTTAAGAATATTTTGAATATCATTTTTTGTTTTTTTATTTATTTCAAAAGATTCTTTGACAGAGTTTGAATTTGGAATTAATAAAAATTCCTGAAAATCTGGTTTCTTTTCAAAATTTTCATGTGTTTTAGTATGGGCTCCACCTCCAATGCAATTTCCAATAAGTCTTGGGAGTTTTTTAGCTGAAGGATTAATTAATTCCCAAATTTCCTTTTTTTTCTTTTTTGCAATTGCTTTTAAGACAGCTGATTCAAAGGCAAAAAGGGTGTTTGATCCTACAAAATCATTAATAATATCCTCAATTCTTCTTAAATCATCAAAATTTTCTATTACTTCTTTAGAAAAATAATCACTGAATTTTTTTATTGTTTTAATGTCTTGCTCAAGATTTTTTTTATAAATTTTTGCAGCATATTTTCCTGTTGATTTTCCATTTGGAGAACTTGCAGAAAAAATTCCAATATTAGTCTTTATAGAAACAAGAATTGTTTTTTCCTTTCGAGAATCAAAAATTTCCTTAGCAGAAACCTTCTTTATTACCACCATTAATTAGAAAAAGAAATCTGATTTATAAATTTTTTATTCTTCATTTGTTTCTTTTTCAGGAGATTCTTCTACTTCATCTTCAGGATTAACAAGCTCCATTATTTCCCCTTCTTTTGTAATTTCTTTTTCCTCTTCAATTTCTCTTTCTATTATTTTTTTGTCGTCAATTTTAGCTTCTTTTACTCTTTTTAATTCCTCTTCTTTTTTCATAGGCATTGGTCTTTTAATAGAAATGGGAAGAATTCCAGATTCTAATTCAACTTCAGCTATTTTTAATGAATCATAATTAATTTTTTCTAAATCTTTATCACTTATATTAATTAAAAGCGGAGCATTCATTGATATTTGCAAAGCTCTTGCTCCAAGAATTCTTGCCTCTTCATATTTTGTAAACTTTGCTTTATCCATTCTATTGTAGATGTTTTTCTATATCTGAAAATAATTTTTTCCAAACTTTTTCGTTTAAATCTAAGACTTTATACATTTCTTCTTCACTTAATGCTTTTGATTTTCCTTTTTGCATTGAAGAAATTATTCCATCATGGCTTCCTATTGTAACTCTTGTATCATTTATATCTTCTTCCTCTTGTGTTGGATCAACTACTAAATTTCCTCCTATTTTGTAAATAGTTATTGAAAGTGGAATTTCTTTTCTCAAAGGTAATTTTTTATCTGATAATTCTCCATAAAGGACTTTTTCATTTTTTTCGTCGTACTTTGGAATTTTGGAATTTTTTAATGCAGCAATTATACCTATTCCTGCTGCATCTAATAGATTTCCATCAGCATTTATTGAATAAATATCTATGAAAACAGTCCAAACTTTTTCACCTTTTTTTATACAAAGTTTTTCAAGATCAATGAATTTGCTTTCCCTTATAGCTCTGTCAAGAACTCTTGCAAGTTCAATTGATTCTATTTTTGGAGGACCTAATTCAAATCTGCTAGAACTTAAAGGAAGCAATTCTGCTGTTACCATTAAATTTCCCTTGTCAGGAGAATCAGGATAAGGCTCTGAAACACCCATTTTAACACCTACTAAAACTTCTGTTTTTCCTAATTTTACTTTTGCCGAGCCTTCTGCATTTTTTGAGATTCCTGTTTCAATTGTTATTTCTCTAAACTCATCTAGCTTTCTTCCGTCGAATCTTTTTCCTAATGCTAAATATTCTTTAATTCTATTTCCTGTTAATTTTGATGTTTCCATTTTATTTTATAGATTCCTTTAATGCTTTTTTTTGAACTTCATAAATTTCTTCACATGCTTTTCTTGCAAGTTTAACAGCTTCTTTTAATTGTTCTGTTGTAATTTTTCCATCTAATTGTATATGGGTCAATTTTCCGTCACCTGTAAATGTTATCGGAATATCTGTTGCACCTTCACCTTCCCCATAGTCTTCTTCTTCTTTTGATACATCAACAACTAATTCTTTGTCTAATTTTCCAATTGAAACACTTGAAACTATATTTTTCATTGTAATTCCAGCATGTGCTAAGGCAAGAACAGCTGCATTTATTCCAGCACATCTTGTTGAAGCATTTGCCTGCAAAATATTTACATGAACATCAACAACATTATTAGGAAATTTATCAATCATTAATACAGGATCTATAGCCCATTCAGATACTTTACTAATTTCTTGGCTTCTTCTGCTTGGTCCTGGACGAATCCTGTCTGTAACAGAGAAACTTAACATATTGTAAGTGAATCTTAATGTTCCTTTTTCAGGATTTTGCATATGTTGCGGATGCATTTTTTTAGGACCATAAACAGCTGCAATTGCAATTGTGTCGCCAAATGAAAATAATGCACTTCCATCTGCATTAGGAACAACTCCTACTTTTGCATGCATTTTTCTTAATTCATCAAATTTTCTTCCGTCAGTTCTTTTTATTGCCATTTTATTTTTATTAATTTAAATCATGATTTATAATTCTAGGATAATTTCTTGCTTCTTCTTTTGCTACTCTTATTTTTGTATATCTAATATCTAGTTCTGTACGAGAATCTGTTTCAAGTAAATATGTCTCAACCGTTTCTTCTTCATTTCTTCTTTCATCCTCCTTCATTTCCCTATATGATCTATTATCAATTCTTGCCATTTTATTTTTCTTTTTCAAACCATTCTTTTAATTTATCTGTTAAACCTTCGACAAAAGATTTTTCAGTAACAAAAATCACTGCTTTTTTTGCCAGCAATTCATCTTCTATTTTATCCCCTGATATCCAAATTAATCCATTTTGTCCAATTGTGATATTGCATCTTGTTTCATTTTTTATTAAATTTACCATACACCCTTCTTTTCCAATTACTCTTGGGACTTTATTTGGATTTATTTTTATAATCATTCCTTCTTCTATTTTTCCAAAACCTCTGCTTTTAATACTCAGGTCTATTCCTCTCTTATTAATATTCCATATTTTTGCAACAACCATATCTCCTATATCCATAACTTCTTCTAAACCATCTTTATTTATATATCTCGGCACTTCTGTTAATGATAAAAAAGCATTGTTAGGAGCTGTGATGTCTATGACCCATCCATTAAATGTAACATTTTCTACTTTTCCTATAACAACATTTCCTCTTCGTGGATGATAAACTCCTGATAAAGGAATAACTTTTACAAGTCCCTTTGTTTCTTCTGAGAGTCCATAAATTATAGCAATAATATCATTATCTTTTTTTTCTGTTCCTTCTCCAGGAAGATATTTATCTCCACTAACAATAACTTCTCCTGGAATTACTATTTTTCTTTCACTCATTTTATGCTGCTTTTTCTAAAAATTTATTTTCATAATGAGGGCAAGAGTTACCGCATCGTCCTAAATCAATATAATAATCACACCATTCTTGTCCATTTTGAATATGTATGCAATTATTATATGTTAAAAAATTTCTCATTGTAGTTCCTAATTGTTTTTCAGTAAATAATCCTTCTAAAATATCTTGTTCTAACGGCATTTTATTCTTCCCCCTTTATTTCCTCTGTTAATGCAGAACCATGTGTTACAGAATTTAATTTATCATAAAAATCTATAATTATTCCTGATGGAATTTTTAACATAATCTCTAAGTCTCCATTATCAAGCCAGTTTTCTTTTTCTTTGTATTGATTTACAACACTATAAACTTTTCCAGTATGTATGGCTGGAACAGTTACCTTAACTTTTTTTGTTTCAATTTTTATAGGGATAATTTTACTGATTTCAGAGACAATATCATTAATCTGATTTTCTATTGGAATATTTTTTATATTAACATGAGCTTGTTCTAAGGTAGATTTTATTCTTTCTGCTGTAATGGGATTTCCTGTTTGAGGATCTATAGAATTATTTGCTAAAAAATCAATAACTTGCTTGAATTTTTTTTCTTTTTCTTCATCTCTGTGTTCTTGAGTCACAAGAACTTCTCCAGATTTAACTATTTTTTCTGCAATTTCTTGAGAATTATTTGTTCCAAAAGATTCATTTAAATCTGATTCAGAAGCTGCAAAACCTTTTTTTGAATCTGTGAAAATTTTATCTGCTTCTAAAAAATCAGATACAGAACCATCTTTTTTAAATTCTAATGCCTTATCTAAATCAACTATAATTTCAAAGTTTTTTCCGCCTTGTTTTATTCTTGCTATTGTATTCATTTAATTATTTTGAAAAATTTTTTAATCCTTCTCCTTCTAATTTTACTATTTTAAGCTCATCTTTTTTAATATAAGATAATTCAAATCTATTTAAATTAAATTTATTTCCTTGAATTTCCCTGAATATTTTTAATGTAAGTTTAACTCCTTTTTTTATTGTTAAATCTTTGGAATATTCTTCTCTTAATTTTTCTTTTATTTTATCATCGTTTTCACCAATTGCATTTGCATTATATGAAAAATAATTCCCAGTTATATTACTTGTATAAAGTTCTGGTTTTTTCCTATTAATTCCAGCAATCATTAAAAAAACACCAAGAGGTCTTGCTCCACCATATTGTGTGAATTGCTGTTTTATATTTGAAATTTCCTTGATTACTGATTCTGGTTCTATTGGAGAATCATAAGTTATCCTGTGTTGTTGAGCTAAGATTTGTGATTTTTCAATAAGTACTCTAGCGTCAGAAACAATTCCAGCACTGCTTGCTGCAATGTGAGAATCAATTTCATAAATTTTATTTGCTGACTTTGAGACAATTAAATTATCCTCTATTCTCTTGTCAGCAATAATAAAAACTCCGTCAGAACAAACCATTCCAATACTTGAAGAGCCGAGCTTAACAGCTTTTTCAGCATATTCAACTTGAAGCAAAAGCCCTTCTGGCGAGAACATTGTCGCAGTTCTGTCATAGCCCATTGCTTGATGTTGCATTTCCATTGGCATTTCCATTTTAATATTTTTAGAGAATTTTATAATAAATTTAAACTTTTTCCTTTCTCTCAGAAATCATAGAAATTATTGATTTAAAAATTTTTTGGTGTTATTTTTAAGAATAAAAGTTTTTATAATATGAAAAGATAATCTGTATATGAAAAAGAGAAAAATAGTGATTATTAGAGGTAAAACTACTGGTGGAAAATCTACCATTTCTTATGAATTGGCTAAAGTTTTGCCTGGTTGGATTTTTATTGATGGATGGAAAATAAAAGAAATGTTTGACTCTCTTTATTTAAAAGATGAACAAACAACACGTGTTAAATCTTCAAAAAAAGCAGTAATCTCAATTATGAAAGAGGTTATGAGGGCAGAAGGAATAAATATAATTCTCCAGGAATCAACTCAAAGTGCCCTAAGAAAATCTTTAAGAAAAGATCTAAAGAAATATAATTATGAAATCTATTCAATATTCTTAGAGGTTGAATTAAAAGATGCTATTAAAAGAGACATTAAAAGAGAAAAACCAACAATGAGGGTAAATAAAAGGAATTTGCCAAGCCATGAATGGAAAAAAATGGGTAATCAACCAAAAAAAGAAGATTTTATTATAAATACTAGTCATAAAAATAAAAAAGAAGTAATCAATTCTATTTTAAAACACATTAAGGAAAAAAGGAAGAAACATCCTAAAGCACACTTAATCAAGAGGTCATGGTGAAAATGAAAGAAAGAAAAATACTTTTTGTTTGCAAATTTAACCAAACAAGAAGTCAAATAGCTCAAGCATTATTCAATAAATTAAATCAGAAGTCTTTTGTTAAAGCATATAGTGCAGGAGTAATAAAACCTGAAATTTCAAGGGATTTGAATAAAAATCTAAGAAAGCTTTTTAAAAAATATTCCTTAAAATATGGTAAACCAAAACAACTTAGTAAAAAGTTCTTAAATAAACAGGAAATGATAATTGTTGTTGCTGATGATGTTCCTCTTCTATTATTTAATTCACAGAAAAAAAATGGAATTTCTATAGTTAAATGGAAAGTAAAAGATGGTTGGAAATATCTCCAAAAAACTCGTTTTGAGAGATTAGAACAAGTTTATTTTGATATAGAGAAGAGAATTAAAAAATTAAATATCAATAAATAATTCATTTTTCCTTCAATCCTTTCAAAGTTCCTGAAACTTTTTCAACAATTATTTTTTCAGACCAAACAGCAAAACTTGCTCTCACGCTATTAACAGATTCTCTATTAACAGAAATAATTGCAAAATCTTTCTCGTGCCCTCTCGTGCCCTTTTGGGTATTAGGGTAACCTGTTTTAATCCAATGCAAACCTGTTTTAGACATTCCTAAAACCCCTATAAAATCCAAAATCGCTCTTTCAATATTTCCTTTTAGATTTTTTCCTTTCACAAAAAGATATCTTTTATTTTCTCTTAGTGAAGGTTTTAATGGTTTTAATGGCATGAAATAAAAAATAAAACTAAGTTATTAAAACTTATGAATCCAAAAGCATTTTTAAACTATTTTTCATATTTAAATAAGTAAAATGGAAATATGTACAATTGGAGGATTTGAAGAAGTAGGAAAAAATATGACTGCTGTAAAAGTAGGGGAAGATGTTATAATTTTTGATGCTGGAATTTATCTGCCTGCTGTTATTGAGCTACAGGAAGAAGAATCTCAACAAAAAACATACACTGAAAAAAAGCTAAGATCAATCGGCGCAATTCCCAACGATCTTATTTTAGATAAATTAGGTTGGAGAGATAAAGTCAGGGCAATAATTATTGGTCATGCTCATTTAGATCATGTTGGAGCTGTTCCTTATATCGCAAACAGATATCCTAAAGCAGAAATATTTGCCACAGCATTTACAATGGCTGTTTTAGATTCAATTTTAAAAGATGAAAAATTAAAAATTAAAAATAAAAGAAGAACAATAAAAAGTAATTCCAGCTATGTAATCAAAGGAAAATCAGATAATTATACTATTGATTTTATTCATACTACCCATTCAACAATTCAATGCGTGTTTCCTGCATTACATACTAAAGAAGGAGTTTTTTTTTATGCGCTTGATTTTAAGTTTGATAATTTTCCAACAATGGGAAATCCCCCAAATTACAAAAAAATGAAGGAATTGGGAAAAAAAGGAATAAATGTCGCAATCATTGATTCATTATATTCTAGAACAGAAGTTAAAGTTGGAAGTGAAAAAATTGCACAACATTTATTAGAAGAAGCATTTTCTCATGCTAGAGATAAAAATTCTGCGCTTTTTATAACAACTTTTTCTTCCCATATTGAAAGATTAAATAATATTGTGAAATTTGGAAAAAAAACAAACCGAAAAATAATTTTTCTTGGAAGAAGTTTAAACAAATATGTGGATTGTGCTATTAGTGTTAAGCAAGCACCTTTTAAGAATAGTGTAAGACTTGTCAAATATAGAAATCAAATAAATTCTGTATTAAAGGAAGTTGAGAAAAATAGAGGGAAATATTTAATTGTTTGCACAGGGCATCAAGCAGAATCTGGTTCAATTTTAGATAGAATTGCTAATGGAAAAACTCCATTTAAATTTAAACAAGGAGATAATTTAATATTTTCATCAAGTGTTATTCCTGTTCGCCTAAATATTGTTGCTCGTGAAGAAATGGATAAAAAATTAAGAAAAACAGGGGTTCGGTTACAAACAGATGTTCATGTTCATGGGCATGGAAGCAGGGAAGATTTAAGAGTTTTATTAGATATATTAAAACCTAAACATGTAATTCCTTCTCACGGACCAATTGAGTTAATATCTCCTATGATTGAACTTTCAAGAGAATTTGGATATAAATTAGGAGAAACATCTCATTTAACATCTGATGGCAAGGTTTTAAAGTTTTGAATTATATTTTTATAAATGGTAAATATAGATCTTTTAGAAGGATTAAAAGTTGCAATATCAAAAGGAGAAACTTTGCAACAGGCAATGCAAAGTTTTTACAATGCAGGCTATGATAGAAAAGATATAGAAGAATCTGCAAAAGCTTTACAATCTCAAATTCATCAAGAGCAAATACAAAAACCAAAATTAGTGAAGTCTGAAAATAATATCAAAAAACCAGCTAAACTTTCTGGATTACAACCTCCAAAAACAACTCAAAAAATTTCAAATTATGAACAAGAAAAAAATCCAAGAAAAAAAATGATTCTAATCGTCACATCTTTGTTGATAGTTCTTATTGTTATCTTGGCAGGAATCTTTTTCTTTAGAGAAAATTTATTAGAGTTTTTTAGCAAGATTCTTGGTTAGCTAAAATGAATGAAATTTATTATCCTGAAGAAGATTCTTATTTATTATCGAAAGTTCTTGAAAAGAAAATTCCAAAACTTTTGAGTAAAAATCAAGATTTAACTTTTTTAGAAATTGGAAGCGGAAGCGGAATTCAACTTAAAACAGCTTTAAAATCAGGAATAAAAAAACAAAATATTTTTTCTTGCGATATAAATCAAGTAGCTGTTGAACATTGTAAAGGACTTAATTTTAATTGTGTTTATTCAGATTTATTTGAAAATATAAAAAGCAAATATGATTTAATAATTTTTAATCCCCCATATCTTCCAGAAGATTCGCAAGAACCAAAGGATTCAAAAATATCAACAACAGGTGGAGAAAAAGGAAGTGAAATAATTAATAAATTTTTGAAACAAGCAAAAAATCATTTAAATGAAAATGGGAAAATATTTTTATTAATAAGCAGTTTAACAAAAGAAATTAATTATTTAGATTATGATAAAAATATTTTGGCAAAGAAAAAATTATTTTACGAAGAATTAAGTGTTTGGGAACTTAATTTTGTAGCAATTAGAAAGTAGTTAGTAAATAAGAATATTTATAAACTATAAATTTCTAAAAAAATCATGGAAAAATACAACTTGCCTCATGAAAAGAATAGATTTAAAGTATATGGTGGCGGGTATATAGAACAAATGCCAAATCTTATAGCTGAAGGTAGAATTCCTATGAACGTTTCTCAATTAATGCAAAGAAGGCTGGATGTAAGAAATGCTGATAAAGATGTTAAAATTTCTTGGATGGATAATTATTTTGATACTGGCGATGCTATTGCTTATCATCCAGAGAGTGGAGGTAGGGGAAGGTGGGATAAATTAAAAATTGTTCTTGATTCCCCACATTTAAGAGACATGACTCTAAAAAAAGAAGAAACTAACGAAACATTGTTTTTAGAAGAAGATCTTTACAAAACATTAGAAGGAGAAGAGTTTAAGAATGGAAAGCTTAGAAAAACAGGAGAATGGCTTTCAAAGGAAGATGTTAAGGCTCATCCTATTTGGAGAGTATTAGCAAGAAATCAATCTCTTTTAAATGATTATACTGATTATATTTTTACAGAACTTAAAGACAGGGTAGGTACTAACGCTGCTATGGGGGTTTTCCTATCTCCTGTTGGAAATAATCCACATATGAGGGCATTGTTAGTCAAGGGTCTTAGATATGGGGCTGGTGTGCATGGCAAAGACTCCCTCGGTTACCGCGGTCGCTTGATTGGAAAAGTACTAGAGGACAAATTTTAGAAAAAGAAGTTACATAAATTTTTATTTCTATTTATTATAATTATTTTTAAATACCATTACAAAGTATAAACTTTTTGAAGAATTAATTTGTAATATCTTTCCAGCTAATTCCTTTTTCTTTTAATTTTTTCAATTGTTTAAATTGGTCTTCAAAAACAGGTTTTTCTTTTTGATAAAAAATTCCCATAGGGATTTTTTTAGGATTATTATAATCAAACTCGTCTGCTTTTTTTATAGCTTCGTAAAAATTTGTTTTATCATGCCCTGTTTCTTCTAAAGAATAAACTTTGTCATTATAATTTGAATTATGAAAAATAATGCAAGGCATTAAAACCTCAATAAATGAAAAACCTTTGTGTTTCATTGCTTCTTTTAAAACATATTCTATTTGTTTTATATTTGATGAAACTCTTGCAACAAAACTTGCACCAGAAGCTAGCATTATTTTAATAGGGTTTAAAGGTTGTAATTTATTTCCTAATGGTGTTGATTTGCTTTTGAATCCTATCTCACTTGTAGGTGTTGATTGCCCGACAGTTAATGCAAAAACTTGGTTATTATGAACAATATAATTTATATCGCTATTGTATCTTGCAGCGTGAATTAAATGTTCCATTCCTTCAGAATAAGCATCTCCATCGCCAGAAAAACCAAATATCTTCAAATTAGGATTCCCAATTTTTATTCCAAGACAAGTTGGTAAAACTCTTCCATGCAAAGTATGAATTCCCGGCAAATCAATATAATCAAAAATTCTTGCATGACATCCTATTCCAGCCACCATTGCCGAATTTTTATAATCTACAATTTTTTTCAATGCTGTTAAAATTTGAAAATTATTACAACCAGGACACCAAGTTGGAATTATCATTCCAATTTCCCCCTAATTTCTATTTCTAATTCATCAGCAAAAAAACTCCTGCCATCATATTTAAGAATTTTATCTTCAATAAAAATCCCTGTTTTTTTAGCAATTAATTCTCCAAGTTGTCCAGTAGAATTATTTTCAATCAAAATAATTTTTTCTGCTTTTTCTAATTCTTGTTTAATTTTTTCTGGAAAAGGCTCTAGATATAAAACTTGTATAAATTTAACATCTAAATTTTTAATACAATCAAGAATTGCCCCTTTGGTTGAACCCCATCCAATTATGATATTTTTTGAATTTTTATTTCCATAAACTTTAAACATTTCAAAATTTTCTGCATCTTTTTTAATAACATCAATTGTTTTTAATCTTCTTTCAAAATTAGATTTAACAATTTCTGCATTTGAAGTAGTTTCACCTTTTTCAGTTATTTCGTTTCCACTATATTTTTTTAAAGATGTTGTTTTTTCAGAAGGAGTTATCTTTGGTTCAGAAGATAAAGTGTAAAAACTTTCTCCCAAATGTTTGTCTCCTAAAATTATTGAAGGAATTTTGTATTTTTGAGAAAAGTAAAACGCATGACTTGTTAATTCTTGAGCTTCAATTACATCTCCAGGAGCAATAACTAATTTTGGAAATTCTCCATGCCCTGAATAAATTGCACAATTCAAATCTCCTTGAGCAGTGTAAGTTGGGATGCCTGTACCAGGACCAGGTCTTTGCCCAAAATAAACAACTAATGGAATTTCAGCAATTCCTGTTAAACTCAATGTTTCTGTCATTAAATCAAAACCACCTGCAGAAGTTCCGGTCATGGCTTTTGCACCTGTAATTGAAGAACCAACTACAGCATTGATCACAGCAAGCTCACTTTCTAATTCTAAAACAAGAACATTTTCATCTTTAACTAATTCATTTGAAATAAAAGTTGCAGGAGTTATTGGATATGAATAATAAATATCTAAACCAGATTTAATCGCACCTTGCGAAATTCCTTGATTCCCACTCATAAAATAAAAATTATTTTTATCCACATTTAAAATATCCAATTTTCTTTTTTCTTGTTCATAACCTTTTTTTGCTTCTTCTAAATTTTCTTTAAATTTATTTAATTTTTTTAATTGTTTTTCAAGAATTTGAAAATCTAAATTTAATATTTTAGATATGGCCCCTGAAAAATACATGTTGGATTTTTTCCCATTCAAAACAATCCCATTTTCATTTAAATCTCTTTTATGAATTTCTTCGGTTTTTTTATCAAGACAAACTAAAATATCTATCTTTGAATCATTGCTAGTAACAGATTCATTTGAAAAAGTTAAAATATTAAAATTATGCCCCCCTCTTATAATTGATTGGTAATCTCTTGAATAAAAAACAAAATACCCTTTTTCAATTAGGGTTTTCCCTAAGATATGCGATAAGATATTCGATCCTTGCCCTGCTTCTCCTCCAAAAACGATATTTATTCTCATTTTATTACAATCAATCTTATATATACTCTAATTTTTCTCTTATAAATATTTGGTTACAAAATGGTAAAATTTGCACATATAGCTGATGTTCATTTAGGAGGATGGAAACAACAGCAATTACAGGATTTAAATTTAAAATCATTTCAAAAAGCAATTGAGGTTTGTATTTTAAAAAAACTTGATTTTGTTTTAATTGTTGGCGATTTATTTGATTTTCCATATCCTTCAATTGAAATTTTAAAAGAAACTTTTTCAGAACTAAAAAAACTAAAAGATGCAGAAATTCCATGCTTTATAATTTCAGGAAGTCATGATTATTCTGTTTCTGGAAAAACTTTTTTAGATGTTTTAGAAAGAGCAGGATTTTGCAAAAATATAATAAATTTTGAAGAAAAAGATAATGAAATAATATTAAATCCTGTAATTTACAAAGAAATTGCACTTTATGGATATCCAGGAAAAAAATCAAGTTTAGAAATCGAAGATTTAAAAAAAATAAAATTAAATGATTCACCTTTTTTCAAAATTTTAATGCTTCATACAACAATTGACAAAGCAAAAGGAAGCCTCCCAATAGATTCTGTTGAAGCAGATTCACTGCCTTCTGCAGATTATTATGCATTAGGTCATCTTCATATTGATTTTCAATACAAAAATTTTGTTTATCCAGGACCTATATTTCCAAATAATTTTGCAGAACTTGATGAATTAAAATATGGAAGTTTTTACATTGTTGATACAAACTCAGATAATATGTTGAAAAAAATAGAATTAAAAATCAAAGAAGTTGAATCATTAACATTTGAAGTAAAAGATACTTTAACTGCAACAGAAGAAATAATTTCAGAGCTTGAAAAAAGAGATGTTGCTGATAAAATAGTTCTTTTGAAAGTAAAAGGTGAATTGGAAAAAGGGAAGAATTCAGATATAAATTTTCAGAAAATTGAAAAATTTGTAAAAGATAAAGGAGCTTATTTTATGCTGAAAAATACTCATGATTTAAAGACAAAAGAAGTGGATTTGGAATTTGAAATTGAAAAAACAGAAAATATTGAAGAGGAAACAATAAAATTATATTCAGAACAAAATCCTTCTGATTTTAATAGCTTAATCCCTCAATTAGTAAATTCACTTTCAATTGAAAAACAAGAGGGTGAAAATTCTGAGAATTTTACAAAAAGAATTCTTGAAGAGTCAAAGAAGATTTTGAAGTTTTGAAAATCTATTTTTTATATCTCTTTATGGAAAACTTATTTTATAAATTTTTTGGTAGCTTATCGACGGTAAAAAAAGATTTATAAAGAAAAGCAAAGTCATATAGTTAATGAAGGGGCAAGATCTAAAATATACTAATTGGGAATTTACAAAAGATATATGGCATTTTGTTAAAAAACGTAAAAGAGAATTTATATTTTTAACATTTACATTTATAATTGCACATTCTCTTGTTTTAATTTCACCAATAATTCTGGCAAAAATTATTGATTTTTTTACAACTCCTGGAGAGCCTATTAGTGTATTTTATATGTATTTAGGAATATTAACAGGAGTTGAAATTCTTGCAACTATTATAAGGCTAGGATCAAAATATCGTTTTGGACTATTTTCAAATAGAATTCAAAAAGAAGTAAAAGTTGAATCTTTTCAAAAATTGGTGCAAAAAGATTTAATATGGCATGATACAACAACAACTGGAATTAATACTCAAAAAATAATGGAAGGGGAAAGAGCATTGAATAAAATAATGAATTTTTATAAGGAACATGGAATTTCAATGGTTGTTTCTGTTATAGGTATTATTGGGATTTTTGCATTTTTCAATATAAAATATTCTTTGCTTGCTATTCTTTTTATGTTTACATATCTTTCAGCAGAGTTTAAATTCAATAAAAGAGTTGCACAAAAAACATTACAAGTTAAACTTGCATCTGAAGAAGCTTCCGGGAAGGCAATTGAATTTTCTTCAAATATTCATACAATAAAATCATTAGGAATAGAAAAATCATCACATAAACAAATTGAAAATAAAGAAGAAATTCTTTTACAAGCAAAAAACGCAAATAGAAAAGTGAATAATATGAAATGGATTATTATACAGATTATAGCAAGTATTTTTACTGCAATATTTATTTTCATGGTTGGAGGAGATGTTTTAATAGGTGTATTAACTGTTGGTTCGATTGTTATTTATATTTCTTATTTAGCAAGATTACACAATGTACTTAATCTAATTTCAGGACAAGCAACAAGTTTAATTGATGCAAAATATGGAATTTATAGGATGATGAAAATATATAAGGAAGTTCCAGATATTAAGGAAGAAGGAGCAAAAAATCTCAATGCATGGAATAGCATAAATGTTAGACATCTTAAATTTAAGTATAAAGAAGGAGGGGTTTTAGATGACTTTAATCTTAATATTAAAAAAGGAGAAAAAATAGGAATTGTTGGAAAATCAGGAAGTGGAAAATCAACATTCTTTAAACTTTTACTAAAACTTTATCTTCCACAAAAAGGAATGATTTATTTTGATAACAAGCCAATTACTCAAATAAAAGAAGATTCATTGTTAAAAAGAATAGCAATTGTCCCTCAAGAAACAGAAGTATTTAATTTAAGTGTAAAAGAAAATATAATAATTTCAAGACCTGGAAGAATAGATTATAAAAGATATATGGAGGCCTTAAAGGCAAGCAAACTTGACAAGGTAATTTATAAATTGAAAAATAGGGATTTATCTTTAATTGGTGAAAAAGGTGTAAGACTTTCAGGAGGGGAAAGACAAAGGCTCGGAATTGCAAGAGCGATCTATAAAGATAGTGATATAATTATTTTTGATGAGGCAACTTCAAACTTAGATTATGCAACAGAAAATAATATTCAAAAATCAATTGATAAATTAAAAAATAAAACATTAATTGTTTCTGCTCATAGACTTCAAACTCTTAAAAATATGGATAAAATTATATTTATAGATAAAGGAAAAATAATTGAGCAAGGAACTTATGAAGAGCTTCTCAAAAAAAGAGGAGAATTTTACAAACTTTGGAGAAAACAAGGAACTTGGAAAGATGATAAATAATAAAAAGGAATTTTGGAAAGATTGGAAAAGAAAAACTAAAATGGAAGAAAAAGCTATAAAATCTTTGATTAAAGGCAAACAAATAATAATTAAAAATATTCCAAAGGAAGAAATAATTGCTATATATGCTAAAGGTTCTTTTATCCGCAGAGATATGAATAAAAATAGTGATGTTGACTTTGTTACTGTTCTTAAAACAAAAAAATATTTGAAAAAATTAAAAACATTAAGTAAACAAATTAAGGATAAATATTATCCAAAGATACAATTTGGTTCAGGATATACTTTATGGGAACTCAAAACAGGTAAGAAGATAAATATAAAGGGAAGTGATAAACCTAATCCTTCAAGAATCAATAAACATTTTCCTCATTATAAGTTACTTTACGGAGAAGATGTTAATAAATTAAGATTACATTATAAGGAAGATATAAGGTTGTTGAATGGATTGATTAAGACTTTTCATAATTTATTTTTACCAAACTATGGGAAAAAGAAAATGGAATTCTCAGAAGTTGTTAAGCAAGTATTTTGGCTTGTGGAATTTGAACAAAGATCTTTGGGAAAAAATGTTCCACATTCTTGGAAATTATTAACTAAATCAATTAAAGATAAAAATCACATAATTCACAACACTCTAAAGTATAGATTACATCCAACAAAAGATAAAAAACTTTGTTCACAGTATATTAAGAAATTGAAGAGATATCTGAATAATTTAGAGAAAAAACTTAATATCTCTTAGAAATTTAACCACAATCATGTCGATTTTATATTTTTCTTAATCTAAATTAAAAGTCCTTCTTTTCTTGCTTTTACCTCATCAACGAAATATTTTATAGTTTTACCTTCTTTCTCCTTAGTTAAAATACCTAATTTTACTAAAGGTGTTAAATTTATACTTACAGATGATAAGTTTAATTTTTTAGTAATTTCTTTTGGTCTGCTTCCAGAATTATCCATTAAATATTTTATTATTTCCCTATTAGTTTCTTTTCTTGGTCTTCTATTAACATTAGGTGAAATCTTAGTGTACAATTCAATTCCTGTTATTGAAACATCACTAAATCTTTGTTCATCATTTATTAAATCATCATATAATTTTCGCATTTCAGATAAAGAACCTCTATCTTGCAAAGCATCTTTTACAGGTTCAACCCATTCACTTAAAAATTGTTTTCCAGATTCAAGCAACCTAATTTTTGACTGTTTATCAGCAGAAAATTCAGAATTTCTTTTAGCAAAACCTTCTCTTACTAAATAAGATAAAATACTTGAAACATTACCTGTATTTTTAGGCCCTACTAAAATTCTTGTTTCTTTTATATTAAGACATTCCATAGCAAATAACGCTTCTGAAATCTTCTTAGTTAAAGAAACTTCACACTTATATGGTTTTACTTCTTTAGGGTTTTTTCTACCAATCCATTCATAAACAACAAAACTACTTCCATCTACATCACCAACACTTTCAAAATTAACAAAACCAGTTCTTGAAAGTGGTTTAAGATTGTTTAATATAAAATTAGAATTATTTGTTTGAAAAAGTTCTGATAAATCAGATAATCTTAATTCACCTTCATTTCTTAAATGTTCTAATATCCTAATCCTATTTAGGGGAGCTCTTGTTTTTCCACGAGACATAGTACTTCCAAGAATTTCAAACATGCTTTTTCCTGTTTTTGCAACATAATCTAATGTAAATGCTGCAATTAGTCTTCCGTATTTTTTCCCTGCTTCTGTTAGTTTATAACCTGTAAATTCTGTTGAGCCTCTTGCATCAATTATTTGAATGTCTCCTTCAGCAATAGCACCAATAGGTAAAAGAGATTTTGAACAATATGCTCCAAATGAATGATTTTTTGGAAGATAAATTCCATGATCAACAGTATCTCTTAATCTTGATTTTATTTCACTTTTATCAGCATATTTGTCATCTAAATGTAAAAGAGTTAGTGCCTTTAATTCAGTATTCACTACATTTGTAATTGCATTTAATCTTCCTTCTAAGTCCTCTGGAAAAGGATTTTCTCTTTCTTCTAAAATCTCTATTTTCCCAGTATTTGAGTTTTCTGAGTTTGTCATATAAAATAAAGGAATAATGTATTTATAAGACTTTCTAATTGTAACTACTTTAAAAGAATAATAAAT
>CAYFIZ010000005.1:15075-18432 GCA_964343325.1 Candidatus Woesearchaeota archaeon | reverse complement strand
ATCGCGTAGCCAAACTTCAGAAATCCGAGCGTGGGCTCGAGTTGGAAGAAGTTGCTCAACCGCGTCGAAAAGGAAGGTTACGCAGCCCCAAAAACAAAGGGGTCTCCTTTGGAGAAGAAAACCGCGAGGTTGTCTAACAGCTATGCGATTTCATCAGAGGCAATTAGAAATCGCCCATCCGCATCGAAAGGGAAAGTCGAAGAAAACCGCAGGTTGTCTTTAAATGGCTTCCACAAATCAATCTCCTTTTTATCAAAAAGCAGAAGCAAAATTTCTATCTGCCCAAACTATTGAAGGAAAAGTGGAAGCTTTAGAAGAAATGATTAGAGAATGTCCTAAACATAAATCTTCTGAAAATATGCTTGCTAATTTAAAAACTCGCTATAAAAAATTAAAAAGCCAAATAGAAAAAATAAAAAAATCAGGCAAAGGAATAAAAAAAGGAATAAAAAAAGAAGAAATGCAAGCAGTTATCATAGGGTTTACAAATTCTGGAAAATCTTCACTACTTTCAACTTTAACAAATGCAAATCCAAAAACAAGTGAATACAATTTTACAACAAAATCTCCTGAAATTGGAATAATGAATTATCCACCAGGAGTTCAAATTCAATTAATAGAAATTCCTGCTTTGGGATCAGAAGGTTATGATAAATCTATTGTAAATACTGCAGATATAATTTTAATTTTAGTAACAAATTTAGAAGAAATAAATAAAATAAAAAACAAATTGGAAAAAACAAAAGGTAAAAAAATAATTGTGTTTAATAAAATTGATTCTCTTGACAATGAGAAAAAAAGAAAAATTTCTGCAACAATGCAAAGTAAAAAACATAAATTTGTTTTAATTTCTGTAAAAACAAAAGAAGGAATTGGAGAATTAAAAGAAAAAATTTTTAAAAGTTTTGATAAAATTAGAATTTATACAAAAGAACATGGCAAAGGAAAAACAAACAAGCCAATAATTTTAGATAAAGGAAAATCTGTTAAAGATGTTGCTGAAAAAATTCTTCATGGTTTTTCAGAAAAAGTTAAAGAAACACTTATTACAGGACCAAGCAGTAAATTTCCAAATCAAAAAGTTTCTCTTAAACATAAATTAAAGGATTTAGATGTTGTTGAATTTAAGATGAAATAATTTTAAGAAAATTTCTTAAGTAAATATATCAATTAAACGGTAAATTTAGAAAACTTTATTAAAATCCTAAAATTAATTCATATCATGAAATTATCAAAAAATCTCATCAAGTTTGAGGGCACTGGTACAAAAGTATACATACCAAAAGAAAAATATTCAATAGATTTATCGCTTACTGAAAACCCTTTTTTTGAAAGTTCTTTGCTTAAAAATTTTCTCTCATTTGCAATATACTCTTTAGATTTTTGAATGTGCCCTTCATCTTTTAGAGATTCTAGAGCTACTTTTTGTGCTAAGTATGTATTTGTGAATGGAGGTCGTAATCTCCAGATGTAATACATTAAGCTTTTATTTCCAATACAATAACCAATTCTCATTCCTGCAAGTCCATAACCTTTAGAAAATGTACGAATTACAATGAGATTATCAAATTCATTAACATATTTGATTACATAAACATGATTGTACTGTTGTTGATGGGAAAAATTTTAGAGGATTGGATTTAGATTATGTTCGTATTGCCCCACAACTCCACTCTACAAACATTAAATTCCTTAAAATTATCGATAAGTTACTCAAATAAACTAAATATGAGCTTCTTTATAAAGTTTGTAAATCATTTTGTCTTCATAAAAATTCTTTAAGAAAATTATTTATTTCCATTCTTTCCTAATTGGTGCAATTATCTTTTCTAAATAATCTGAAACTGAATTTTTTAAATCAAGTGCATGCAACTTTCCAGATTCAAAACTTTTCTCCAAATCCAAATAATTATCAAACTCTAAATTTCCTCCGAATTTATCAGAACGTTTAATTTTTATTTTTTCAAATTTTGGAAAAATAATTAATCTTGCAATAGCAAGAATAGGATTATTGCCAACATCACCAACTTTACAATATGCCTTATTCAATTTTTTTGTGATATCTTCTTTTTTATCCCGAATAGAAATAAAACTTCCCTTAACAGAACTTGACATTTTTCCTTCAGCCCCCCTTAAACTTGGAATTATTGGCGTGTATAAATAAACTGCTTCTTGTAAATTAATTTCCTTACCAACATCTAAACCAAGCATGTAAATTTTTCTTTGATCAGAACCTGAAACAACAAAATTCACTTTTAATTTTTTAACATCTTCAATTTGCATCAAAGGATAAATCATTTGGCTAATCTTTGCATGCTCAGCATCTCTTGCAACTTGTTGCATCGCCCTTACCCCCCTTTTAACACTAACATTTAATGCCATTTTCAAAAGATCTTCAATATAATCTTCTTTCTTTTGAAAACTTGTTCCCTTAACAATTTCTGCCTTTAACCCAATAGACTTAAATCCTTTTTCCCACTGCTTTAATTGTTTATTGACAAAATCCCAACTTCCTTTTTGATTAAGCCATGTATGCCAATCTGCAAGAAGAACTTTAACTTTAATTCCTGCTTTTTGCAAATCCAAAAGTTTTAGTATTGTTACAAGATGCCCTAAATGAATTTCACCACTAACTTCATAACCACAATAAACAACACCTTTTTTCATAAAATCTTTAATTTTATCTTCTCCAATAATCTCAAATGTATTTCTCTTAATTAATTCTAATCTCTTTTTAGCATCCATCATAAAAAAAGAATCATTTTATTATTAAATGTTTCCAAAACCACTAATTGATTCTCCGGTTATAGGTGCCGGTTCAGGAGCAGGTTCTTCTAGAATAGGTTCAGGGCTTGGCTCTTCAGGTTCAAAAGTTGTTGTTTCAGGTTCTTGTTGTTGAGTTGTTGTAGTATCTGGTTCAATAAAAGGTTCTTCAGGAATTGATTCTAGATTATCATCAAAACCATAATCTCCCGTACCGAAAGGAATACATCCTCCAGATCCATCAGACTCATATCCTGATGCGCAAGAAACGCCATCTCCCCCATAACGAGGATCATAGTCTGGGTTAAATTCATCATTAAAATTATTATCAAATTCCTTTGATTTTGGATAATCACTTCTTTCGTCAGTTTTACATATACACTCCCCATCTCTAAAATCCCACCATCCATTTTCTAAATCGCAACTAGCTGCACATTCTTTTTCTTTTACTCTCCAGTCTTCTTCATTTGCTCTTCTCAAATCTCCTTCTTCCATCATCTGTCTTTCTATTTCAGGTAATTCTTCCCTCATGAATTTCTCACAATCAGGAGGCCAGTGTATTCTATTTTCCTTACATTGCCAAGTTATTTCTCC
>CAYFIZ010000005.1:4195-14975 GCA_964343325.1 Candidatus Woesearchaeota archaeon | reverse complement strand
TTATCTAATTCATCACATGCCACTTCATCTCCCTCAATATCACATGCAACAGCTAAGGGAGCTGCTTTAGAACAAGCTATTGAAAAATCATAGAAAGGAATTTCTTCACAAGAACAATCTTGTCCAGATGTTTTAAAACATTGCTTCATCGTATCTACAAATTCTCTAGCTATTTTCTCTTGCTCTACACTCAAATCTTTGTCAAGTTTTTTTTGCCATTCAGGAGCATTATCATCTGTCTTGCAAACTCTTGAATACTCCAAAGGGTCTACTTCTGAAAGTGCTTCACACAAATCCTTAATCTTAAAAGAAATTTCTGCTGCAGTAGCAATTGAATGCTCTTTTTCCATAATACTACTAACAAATTCACCTCTTTCCCCAGGGGGAAGCTTATCCCTAATATCTTTCATAGCACTTCTAATTGCTGCTGCACTTTTCAAAGCATCTTCTTTTCTTTCGGGTTCTATTTCATGTTCAATTTCTTCTGCTAATTCCATATATTCTTTTAAAGCTATTTTTGCAAATTCTAAATCTCCTGATTCAACCATTGCCTTAATTTCTGCAATTCTTTCTTCTTTTACTTCTAGTTCATCACCAAATCTATCAAAAAATTTATCTATAAAGTAAAAATTACTTCCAGGGGTTGTTCCAGCATCTTTTTCAAATTTTATATCTTTATAATCTTCAAAAAGTTCATCTCCTTTATATCCACAACCTTTCCAAACCATATCCATAGTACAAGCATCCCCTTCACAAAAACTAGAACCTAAAATACTTTCACAATCTTTTGCAGCCTCACAATCTATTTCATTCATATCTTCACACATATAATTAGAATCATCTTCAAAATCTTCTTCACTACATTCCCAACCACATTCACAATCAGGATATGTTCCTGAAACTTTTTGTTCTCCAGGACACATAGGTGTTGCAGACATCCAAAAATCATTACATTCCTCAACACAACTTACTTGCCCTTTTATTTCATCATCTTCTGCAGCAATAACAAAACTTACAATAAATATACTAAGAAATATAAAACTTAATAAAATTAAACCACCATATTTCATTTTAATAATAAAAAAATATTATTTATAAAATTATCCATGTTAATTGAAATTATTTTATTTTTATTTTTTGGAATTTTTGCAGGAACTATTACAGGTTTAATTCCAGGAATTCATATAAATCTTATTGGAGCAATTCTTGTTTCATTATCTGTTTCTTTATTTTATTCTGTAAATTCAATTTATATTGTAGTTTTTATCGTCGCTATGGCAATCACCCATACTTTTGTTGATTTTATTCCATCGGTATTTTTGGGTTGTCCTGATACAGACACAGAACTTTCTATTTTGCCAGGACATGAATTGCTAAAACAAGGAAAAGGTTATGAAGCAATTTTATTGACATGTTACGGAAGCTTGGCTGCGATTTTTATTTTAGTTTTAATTTTTCTTCCTTCTGTTTTTATTATTTCAAAAACTTATAATTTTATAGAATTTTTAATTCCTTTTTTGCTTATTTTAATTTCTTCTCTTTTAATTTTTTCAGAGAAAAATAAATTTTCTGCCTTGCTTGTTTTTTTACTTGCAGGTTTTTTAGGATTAAGTGTTTTAAACATGACCGAGAATTCTGATAAACTTTTACTTCCTTTGCTTACTGGTTTGTTTGGGAGTTCTTCATTATTAATAAGTATAAAAAATAAATTTGAAATTCCAAAACAAAAAATTACGAAAGTAAAAACAAAAATTTTGAGGCCTTTGATGGGGGCTGTGATTGCATCTCCATTATGTAGTTTTCTTCCAGGACTTGGAAGCGGTCAAGCCGCAATTATTGGAAATAGTATTTCAAACAGCAAATTAAAAATTTTCAGTGTGTCTGATAAAAATCAAACACAAACAGATAAAAAAGAATTTTTAGTTTTACTCGGAGCAACAAATACTTTAGTTATGGGATTTTCTTTTATCACACTTTACATAATTTCAAAAACAAGAACAGGAGCAGCTGTTGCTGTTCAGCAAATTTCAGGAAGCTTGTCTTTGAATCTTTTAATTTTTATTTTAGGTATTATATTAATCAGCGGAATAATATCTTTTTTTCTTGCAATTTTTTTAGCTAAATTTTTCTCTCAAAGAATGGAAAAAATAAACTATGCCCATATTTCTTTAGTAACTCTTTTACTTCTTGTAATAGTTGTTATTCTTTTTTCAGGTTTTATTGGATTAGCTGTTTTAATTGCCTCAACATTTACAGGAATTTATTCAATTTCTTTAGGAGTAAGAAGAACAAATATGATGGGTTGTTTAATGATTCCAACAATTATTTTATATTTAATTTAAAGAATTTAATCTCTTAGTTAATTGTTCAAAAACTTCTTTTTTCTTTTTTGAATTTAAACTAAATAATTTTTTTGAAATAAATTGGTTTGAAATTGTAAAAATATAATTTAACTTGATTATACTATCTTTAATCATTCCTTCTTTTTTAGTCAAAGAAACTCCTTTCATATTAAGATTGCTTGTTATTCCTGCAACAATAACATTGCCTAATTCTTCAAATAAAATTAATGCAGGCCTTGTTTTGACCTCACCAGTATCTGTATATTGAATTTTTGTCAAAACAATATCTCCTGAATTAAACATTTTCCCAAACTTCATCCTCTTTATTATCCCATAATTCTTTCATTAAAGGCTGTTGAATTTTGTGCAAAAATTCATCGTATTGGTTTTTTTTCTTGACATTCTTAAAAACCTCAATCATTTTCCTAATTAATTCATTATAAGTTTGCCTAGGGTATTCCTTAGAATTTTTCAAAGATTCCACAAGAGATTTATCAATTTGTATTGTAGTATTCATTTTATAGTTTTTATATAATTTATATATAATTACTTATGTATTTGTTATATATAAATGTTTTTGTTTAATGATTCCAACCATTATTTTTTATTTGTTTTAGAAAATTAATTCTTTTTAGATTTTCTTCTTTCATCTATCTCAACATTAATATTCCAAATAAAATTTTGTTCTGTAATCTTTTTTTCATATAAATTTTTTGTGTTGATAGGAGTAGACCAATACTCTCTCTCAAAAGTTTTGACTGAAACTATATCTGGATATTCTTCATAAATATAAACAACAAGATACCAATTAGCATTTTTGTCTACATCATAAAGAGCACCGAAATGAGAAGATATTCCTTCATCAAATTTATTCAGCCTAGAATTATAGCCTTCAGAATTAAGTGATGTGTTTCTTATATCTATCCACAAAATTACTGTTTTATTTCCATCTTCATCTACTTGTTCGCTATAATCTAATAAAACATTATATTCACCTCAAGCTTTTCTATCAGCTTCTGTTACTAAAAAAGCTTTTTCTTCTAAAGAAAGTTCAGAAACTTGAATATTTTCTTCTTGAGAATTAGTTTTTTCTATAGTTTTTTCAATTTTTTCTTCTGTTGTATTAAAAAAAGCAAAATAAACGAAAATAAAAGACATACCAAAAACTATGATTATTGTGGTTAAAACTGGATTTTTATGAATCCAAGATTCTTTTCTTATCATCAAAGTATAAAGAATTAATTCCTTTTAGAGTTTTCTAAATAAGTTTATCTTCTAAAACCATTTTCCTAATGCTTCCTGCTTCTCAAGTTCCCTTCCAAAAATACTTTCAATATGTCTTTTAATTATTTCAAGATTTTGTTTCATATAATCAGAAGGATGATATTTATTTACTAAATCAATTGCAGGCTCAAGATATTTTTTTATTCCTCCTTCTGTAACAGTGAAAATTATTTTTCCACCACACTTTGGACAATTTCCTGCTAAAGGAACTCTTCTCAAAATTTCATTACAAGCAACACATCTAAAACTCTGCGTAGAAAATTTTCTTAAATTTCCCCTCATATCTTTTATAAAATGTTTATTAATAACTAAACCAGCAACATCCGAAACATCTGCAGCACGAATCCTTTCAACAAGTTCCATTTGATGCTGTAATTTTTCTTTCATTGTTCCAAGAGACTTATATGAAGAACAATTAACACCTCCATTAAAATCAGAAGTATCATGAGTAAAACCAAGAGAAACAAAAGGATCTTTTCCTTGTTTTAAGACTTCCCTAACGTCATTAACTTTAATTAATGAAGAATGCTCTCTTTTTTCTGCTAAATTATAAAGTTCTAAAGGATATTCATTTACAAATTCAAAATCCAAAATTTGATCATCAACTTCTCCCGCATCTATTTTTGAATTTAAAACCAAAGGAGCATCTTGAGTTCCCCCTCTATGACTTGGCAAAAACTTCCTTGAAAAATTTAACAAAACATCACTTAACAACATTATAGCTGCTTCATCACCATCACAATCTCTTCTAATTGCAGCATGCATATATGGACTTGCATACAAACCTTGAGCATTTGAAAAACCAATAATTCTGCAAACAACTCCAGCACAATTATGAGGGGCCATACAAACACCTAATTGTCCAACTAAATCTTCCTTTTTTTTAATATTATGAAATGATTTTAATCCATAAAAATTCACGAGCAAAGAATCAATAAAACCACAAATCCTCATAAAAACTTCATCTGCTTTTTCTTCTGCAGATTCTGAAGAACAAGGAAGTAAAATATCATGTGGTTTTAATTCAAGTATTTGTTCTTTATCAATAAGTTCTTTTCCAAAAATATCTTCACTATAACCAAGCTCATTAAGTTTTTCAACACTTACCGAAATTTCTTTTGGCTTAAATGATAATAAAGGCAATTCAGTTGCATCTAACCTAATTGTTCCATCTTTATTGACTTGCAAACTATAAACAGATCTTAAAATTCCTTTTGAAAGATTTTCTATACTATGCTCTGAAGATGAAGTTCCCTTAACCCCTTTAATTAAAACAGGTGCTTCATATTTCTTCATCCCAATTTTTTTTAATGCTTTTTCAAAATAATGATTCATATTTATTGTTTGATAAGAATATCGTAATGATTTTTCATGTTGACTGCATTTTTCCAGAAAATTTTTTCCACATTCATGACAATAAAACTTTTTTTTTGTTTTTGATTCACAATCTTCACAAACAGAATAAATTGTTTCTTTCTTGCATTTTTCACAATAAAAAATAGGAAAAGTACTTTTTACATTTCCCACCTCACATGCAGCATTAACACTCCTTAATCTTCCCCCTTCATTACCTACAGGAAATAAAACATTTGGACTTCCTTTTAATTTTCTTAATTTTGCCTTTTCAGGACGACCCATTCTTGTACCAATAAAATCCCCGGCCTTATCCTTAATTTCAAAATCAGAAACAGAATTTATTATTTTTAAAATATCTTTGCCCTCAGTAAAAATCTTTTCCTGAGATTTTTCAAGGTACGCCTGTGGTGCTTTATCTAAATCTTTTAATTTTTTAATTAATTCATCAACTTTTTCAGATAAAGAAATTTCTTTATTTAATATTGAATAATCAATCCCTAAATTTGCAAGTAAAATTTTACTATTTTTTTCAGTCAAAACAATATTTTCAGTTGTGACTTCATGTTCAACCCCTAAAAGTTCAAGCCCTCTTTTTCCTAATTTAAATTTTTCCTGTTCAGATTTATTATAAGGAAAAATAATTTTTCCAGAAACTCTAGAACTTCTTAACCAAGAAATTAAAGAATCAAATTGTTCTTTAGAAATTTCTGTCCAGTAAAAAATAAATTTTGGATGCAATGGAATTTTAAACTCATTACTTATTTTTACAGCATCTTCAAAAGAAACATCAAAACAATTAATTTTTTTCTCTAATTCAGGATTTTTTTCTCTTAAATTTAAATTCCACCATTCTTCAACATATCCTTGTTTTATTAAAGGAGCATTTCTATTGCTTAAATCACTAAAAGGAAATAAAATATCACCAAGATAAATTATTTCTTCAACATCAGAATAAATTTTTTTTGCTTCTTCCTTGGTTTTTATTTGTTTGACATTTCCATTAAATAATTTAACTATTGGTCCTTCAATAGAATCACAAACAGTTGTCACACAGCCTTTTGTTGGTTTTTCTATCTTTAACTGAGTTCCTACAGCAATAAAAGAATCTGTAATTGCCATTGTTGCAGGATGTATTGAAACAGCACTAAAACCACTTACCCTTCCACGACCATAACGAAATCTAAAAGCTCCAGATCTTGAAGGATGCCCAAAAACAGGTCTTCCTGCAACCAAGTCATTAAGATAAGTTGGCGAATCATCTGTCTTCCCTTTATCCCTTTTCTCATGCAATTCAAGATACTCTTTTAAAAAATCAAAACCAGTTGACTTTACCTCATTTTTCTTTGCATGATTTAATAATCTAAAACCTTTTGCAGCTTTTTGTGCCAAACCTTCTGAAAAAATAAGGCACATTCCACCCCTAATAAAATTAGTATCAACTCTTTCAAGATTTTTATAATTTGAAACTTCTCGTTTTTCAGTAGGATCTCCTGCAATTTGAATTGGAATATTTTTTGCCAAAAAAAGCATTTCTTCTTCTGTTGGAAGATATTGTAAATTATTAACTCTTTCATGATAATCTAAATTTTCTGTTACATATCTTTTAATTTCAGCTTCAGAAGGATCATATTTAGCATATCCAAAAATCTCTCTCAAATAATCAATTAACATTAAAACAACACAACTAGCAGTTGTTCCGGCACTTCTTATAGGTCCTGAAAAATAAGCTATAAAATAATCTTTTCCATCTTTTGTTTTTCCTAATTTTAATTCAGTAAATCCTTCAATTGCAGAAGAAACAACACCCAATGTTGCATATGCAAAACCAATTCTAATTCCCGCGTCAATTGCCTGCAATAAATTATCAAACTTGCAAAACTTTTGTTTCGCAACTTCTTCTGCAATCTTAAAAACAATAGTTGTATCTAATTTTCCATATTCTTTTTCTAATTCTAAAATTCTCTTATCAATTCCGCAATTTATTAATTGAGGATGAATTGTAGAAATAAGGGCAACAACTTTTTCAGCCATACTTTTTGCCAAAGGAATTTCAACTTTATTCACAGGATCAAATCCCTTTTCTCTTGCTTCTTCAGCTATTTCATAAATCTTTTTTACATTTTTGTCAAGCTCTTGGAAATATTTTTGAGTATTCATTTTAAGTTAAAAGTAACATAGCTGCTTCATATTTTGGTTTAATTATTTTTTTAGAATTATCAAAATGTAATTGTTTCCATTTTCTTTCTAATTTTTGTTTTGCAGAATTTTTTGCTTCACTTTGAGTTTTATATTCATAAACAAAAGCAGCTTTAAAAATTCCAGAAATATTATCAAAATTACTCATAATATCTGCTTCTGCAACAATTTGTTCTTCAATACTATTTCTTTCGTTTTGTCGAGAACCTCTATGATTAAAAATACATTTTTTAACTAATTCAATTTTTTCAACAGAGTATTTTAATTCTTTTAATTTTTTTTCTGCAATTTTTGCACCAGTAATATGATGATTTTCACGACCATAAATAATTGAACCAATATCGTGCAACCAAGAGGCAATTAAAATTATTTCTTTATCCCCTCCTAATTCATCAGCTAATTTTTCTGCATAATTAACCATAGAAATAAAATGAAACTTATAAACCCCATAGCCATAATTACTGCTTGGTTTTTTACATTCATTTTCAACAAATTCTCTAATTTTCTCAATAATATTTTCATTCATTTTATTTTTTATAATAACCTCACAAACATTTATCTTCATCATAAAAGTCCAAAATTTTTACTTGTCTTGTTTTCAAATTAAACATAGGAACCTTGCAAAAATCAGGAATATTTCCTAATTTTTCTTGATAAGGGGTTAAGGCCTCCCAACAACTATTTGAAATCATCAAAATATTATTGTAATATGCAACAGCACTTTTATGAAGATGTGATGAAATAAAAATATCTGGAACTTCTTTCATTAATAATTCATCATTTTCAGCAGGGGAATTTTGAACAGAAGTATAAGTTGGAGCCAAATGCCTATTTTTCAAAAGATATGCCATAATCTTATCTGGAAAATTTATAGAATCTTGACTCATTAAACTTTGAACATTATTTGCATAATAAGGGAAAGAAAAACCATGATATGCTAAAATATTAAATCCTGAAAATGTTTCTTTTGCCCCAATATTCACAAAAGAAGGATTACTTGTAAGAACAACATTTTTTAAATTGTAAAGAGGCCAAGCATATTTTTCATCTAAAATAGGCTGAGGTTCCATTAACCTCACACAATCATGATTTCCAGGAAGAATTATTATTTGGATATCTTTTCTTATTTTATTAAATAATTCTGCAACTCTTGAATACTGTTCTTCGACATCTTTAATTTTTAAATCTCTTTCCTGATTAGGGTAATTTCCAACCCCCGCAACCAAATCACCAACAACAAATAAATATTTTATTTTTTCAACTTCAGGTGTATTTGGAACCTTTCCATTTAGATAATCAATAAATTTCAAAAAATTTTCTTCTAAAAAAGGTTTGCCCCCTACATGTAGGTCGGCAATAAATAAAACATTTTCTTCTACAGGAGATTTTTTTCTTTCAGAAATTGCTGCATCAGGAAAAATAATTTCGTTTGCAAAAAGAATCTCGCCATTTCCAGAGCATTTAAAACCAATTATTGAATCTAAAGTAATGTCCTCTGCTTTTTCATAAATTTCTTTTTTATTCTGACTTACTAAAACTCTAATCCTTCCTGTTAAATCTTCAACTTCAAGAAAAATATTGTTGTTTTTTGTTATTCTTTTCTCATAAACCATCCCAATAATTGAAACTCTCTGATTATTTCTTGAAATTTTATTTATTGAAATTAAATTATCAAGTTCTGGATTTCCTTGCAAAATTTTTTTCATTTCAATAAATTTTTGTTTAAAATGACCAAAAAAATCTTTTATTTCAATTTTTTTCCCTAAATGGGGAATTTGTGAAATTATTTTTATAGGAGATATATCTTTTTCATCCTTTTCTTGTAAAGACATATCCAAATTTTGCTTTATTGAAGGCCTTACATCTTCTCTCGAAATTTCAATGCTCAATCCTAGTTTAATTTTTAATTTTTCGAGATTTTTTTGATTTTCTGTTGGAAGTGATGAAAAAAATTGTATTACTTCTTCTTTATTTTCACTAAAAACATTTTTTGTTATAATCTTCTTTTGTGTATGCTCTTTAATCCTCTCAAGAATTAATTTAACAGAATCTACATCATTTGTCTCTTCAAATAAATTTAAAACTTCTTTATCTATTAAAATTCCCTTTTCAAAACAAAAATGTAATATTTCTTGCGTATTCATTTTTTTAGATTTTAGGAAAAATGCATGCTAGAAATTTTTAATTTATTTATGTTCATTTTAATTAAAATTTATCATTTAATGATTCTTCAATAATTATTTTTACTTTTTGTACAAGATTTTCTGTAATTGCTAATTTAATCTCCCTCATTCTACCTCCCCTACCTTTTGAAATCACTTTAACATTAATGATTCCCAACATATCAAATTCTTGAATAATATCGCTAATTCTTCTTTGTGTCAAAACTTCAAATTTGTTCTTTAAACATAAATCTTTATAGAAATTATAAACATCGCCTGTAAAAATAATATTTTCTTTTTCTTTTTTTTGTAAAAGACTGGTTTGAGGATTACTGTTTTTTTCCAATAATTTAATAATAGAATATAAAACTATCTGAAATTGTTTTGGCTCTGATTTTATGATATCAATAATTTTATCTTTTTCAATTTTCTCATTTGCTTCATCAATATGTTTTAATAAAATTTTTTTTGAACCATTTCTTTCAGCTAATTCTCCAGCAATTCTAAATAAATCTAAAGCCCTTCTTGCATCTCCATGCGCTCTTGCAGCAAAAGCAGCACATTTCTCAATAACCCCTTCGTGAACAACCCCTTCTTTGAAAACCTCATCAGCTCTTTTTTTTAAAATCGATCTTAATTGTAATGCATTATATGGTGAAAAAATAATTTCTTCTTCAGATAAAGAACTTCTAACTCTTGGATCAAGATTATCTAAAAAAGTCAAATCATTACTAATTCCAACAACACTAATTTTTGTTTTTGAAAGCTCAGAATTTAATCTTGTTAAATTATATAAAAAATTATCAGAAATTTTTTTGACAGTTTGATCAATTTCATCTAAAATCAAAATAATTAACTGCTTTTCTTTATCAACTATTTCAATAAACTTATTATAAACTGCTTCTGTTGGTAATCCTGTTGTAGGAACACTACCCCCAAGTTTCCTTATTAATTCTGCTAAAATCCTATATTCAGTATCAGAAACTTTTTTTAATTTACAATTAAGATACTCAATCTTTAATTTAAAATCAACTCCATCTCCAACCCTTTTCAAAAGACTTTCTTTTATATATTGTATTGAAAGTGTCTTTCCAGTACCTGTTTTACCATAAAGAAATAAATTGCTTGGTTTTTCTCCTCTTAAAACAGGAGCAAGTATTGATGCAATATTTTTTATCTGTTCATCTCTATAGATAATCTCTTTTGGTTTATAATCAATTTGTAAAATAGATTTATTTTTAAAAATACTATTTTTATCAAAAGTTTTGTAAATATTTTCTAATTCAACCATTATTAACACCCACCTTTATTTCCTATAGATATTTATAAAAATAAAGAATATTAGACGATAAGAAAAAATATTTATATATAAATGATTATAACTACTAAAAAAGAAAAACACCTTAATTTCTAGTGGAAATATGAATTTTTATAAAAAAT
>CAYFIZ010000005.1:2634-4095 GCA_964343325.1 Candidatus Woesearchaeota archaeon | reverse complement strand
TAAAAAATAAAAAATTCATTTTTCTTTTTTAAAAGTTTCCATAAGAAATCAAAGGGAGAGATATTATTATATGTATAATAATATAATTAAAATTTTACAGATAACTTTATAAAATTCTTTTTATTAAAATCAATATGAGTGAAAAAAATCCTTTTGGTTTTATATTAGGAAAAATGATAGTGACTAAAGAAGGAAAAAGGCTTGGTTTTGTTAAGGATTTAACTTTTGAAACAAATACTGGTGAAATAATTAATGTTGTTGTAAAAGATTCAACAGTATATACTAAAAACCTTAATTTAGAGAAGATAAGTGCCAATGAATTATTAATTCCATATAATTCAATTATTGCAATTGGAGATTTTCTTATTGTTTCTGAAGAAGATTTGATTTAAATCATTTAAAATAGATTTAATTAAATAGAAATGTTTAAAAGCATTTTAAGTTAGTTTTTATTATGAAAATTGTTGGTTTTAATTTTAAGAAATTGAATATTGAAAAAATTTCAGATAAATTCAAAGAATTGAAAATCAATACTAATATAGACATTACTAATGTAAAACAAATAAAACCAGATATTTTTCAACCAAAAGAAGAACTTATTGAAATTGAATTTGATTATGCTATTGATTATAGCCCTGATATTGCTAAAATTTCTTTATCTGGAACTGTTCTTGTTATGGCAGACTCGAAAATAATAAAGGATTTTATAAAACAATGGAAACAAAAGAAGCTTCCTGAAGAACATAAAATTTTAATTTTTAATGTTATTTTAAAAAAATCAAATCTGAAAGCTATGCAACTTGAAGATGAGATGAATCTTCCATTACATATACCCTTACCTTCTGTTAAAGAATAAACTGATTCTAATTGAATAATCTTATTTTATTTAATAATAAAATATATAAATAATTAATTGAATTTTATCTTATGAGGATTTCTGATAAAAAGAAAGAAAAAATTTTTGAGCAAATTTTAGCAATACTTTATTCTAATAATTTTAAGCCATTATTCACATATGAAATTGCTCAAGAGATTGCAAGGGATGAAGAATTTGTTAAGAAATTACTTTTAGAGTTATTTAAAAAGAAATTTGTTTTTAAAATAGATAAAAACCCTAAAGGAATCCCTTATGTTAGAAGAGCTAGATGGAAGTTAACTGATACTATATATCAAACATATAAAAAACATCAAAATATTTAAATTTCGATTAAGAGATAAAATACTGAATAATTTGTAAACTGATTATATTTAATTCCTAAAAAACACAATGGATCAAGAAAAAATTAAAAAAGCTTTTCAAAAAGTTAAACAAGATATGGATTTAATGAAAAAAAATATGGATTTTATTAAAAACCAGTTGTTTGGGCTTACAAAACAACTTGAAAATTCTTCGACACATCCAGCACATTCTTCGACACATCCAGCACATTCTTCGACACATCCAGCACATTCTTCGACACA
>CAYFIZ010000005.1:0-2534 GCA_964343325.1 Candidatus Woesearchaeota archaeon | reverse complement strand
ATTCTTCGACACATCCAGCACATTCTTCGACACATCCAGCACATTCTTCGACACATAATTTAGGTTTTAAGCCTTTAAAACCTAATAATTTAAGTATTTCCAATGGAAATCAAGGGGCTTCGACAGACAGACAGACAGACAGACAGACAGACAGACACATAAAAAATCAACAAGAAAATAACAAAAATTCATTTGACAATGCCTTAAAGATGCTTGATTCTTTAGATGATGTAAAAAAAGAAATAAGATTAAAATTTAAAAGACTTACTGAACAAGAATTTTTAGTGTTTTCAACAATTTACCAATTAGAGGAAGAACTTTCTCATATTAATTATAATATCCTCTCAAAAAAACTTAATTTAACAGAGAGTTCAATTAGAGATTATGTTGGAAGGCTCATAAAAAAAGGAATCCCCATAGAAAAGAATAAAATAAATAATAAAAATATTCAATTAAAGATATCTCAAAATCTCAGAAAAAACGCACCACTTTCTGCAATTTTACAACTCAGAGGACTTTAACTAAGAGGGTAAATTGTGTGATGTATTCGTTTTACATTTTTTCTTGTCACAAAACTTCTAAATTTATCAATATCAAAATAACCATTTTTAATCCTATTAAAATTATAATTCTCTAAAAGAAATTGAATTTGTTGTCTTCTAATTATTGAATGGGGAAAAATATTTTTTAAAATCCATAAACAATCTTGTTTTTTTGTGAATGTACATTCATATACTTCGCTTCTATTAACAACTCCTTTTGTTTGTTTTTTAAGATAAATATTCCCTTTACCATCAAGAAATTCTCTTATTTTTGAAAGTGCTTCTTTATTGGAAGAAAAAAACCTAATTTGTAATTGGTATGTTCCTTTTCTTTTATTATGAACTAGGTGTAAATTCCCATCTGCATCAAAAAATCCCGATATATAACTCCAATCCATATATCCTAATATACGAATAACTATTTAAATTTATATGTTCACATTTAATTTTTATGCTCACAGGATAACTTTAAATAACACTTTTATTCTAAGATATTACTTTTTAAGCCCTAATCCCTTTAAATTTCACTTTTCAAAGGTTTTTATCTACTTTAATTTCTCACTTTCAGAGTTTTGTAATTTTTTTATTCACATATTTCTACCTTTTTTCAATTTTTTTTGGATTTTTTAGGTGTATTAACTCTCACTTTTACCTTTTTAAGAAGTTTTTCTTTAACTTTTTCTTCTATAAACACTCTCTTTTTACTGTTTTTTTCAGTTATTTCCTGAATAATACCCTCACTTTTCTGTTTTATTGCATTTATTTGCCCCCTAATTGTTGTTTTTTCTTTCCCCAATACAGCTGCTAAATCTTCATAACTTAATTTTAGATCTGTATTTAATAGGACCCAAAGTATTGCTCTTTCAGTTACGGAAAATTGCTCTAATTTTGGTGTTTGAACACCTGTTTGAACACCTGTTTGAACACCATAAACACCTGTTTGTTTTCTAAACACCTTCTTAGGTGTTTTAAACACCTGTTTAAAACTTAAATTTTCAGGTTCAGAAAAAGATATTTTCATTTCTTCAATTTCTTTTTTTATCGACGATAAAACATCCTTTATTTCTTCAATATCTTTTTTTTGGGAATCTTTGTCAGAATTAAAATATTCAATCCATTCTCCAACACCATTTATATCTTTTTTCACTAAATCAAAACTATTTTTAACTTCTTCTCTAATTTTTTCAGCTTCTTTTTTTTTAAAAAACCAGTCAAACATATTAGTTTTTACAAAATAATCTTTAAAAATCTTTTGCTTCGACGACAAACTATATTTTTTATCCTCGAAAAAACAGTAATTTTTCCAAATTTTTTTAGTGAAATTTTATGATTTTTTCGAAAATTTTATGTTTTTAACAAAAAATTTAGACAAACACCTGTTTGAACACCTTTAAACAACTTAAACAGTAACTAAGGTTAACTTAGTGCATGAAACTCTGGAACACTAATTTTTAAAAAGAATATTTCTCCAGTTTTTTATGCATAAAGATACTATGAGGGAGAGTTTAAGAGAATGATTTTATGAAAGAGGTGCTCATGGATTGGTTGTTTATTTTACTGGAAAATATGATGTAGAAGGTAATGCAATTGTAGAGACTGAAGAAAGTGTTGAAACATATTCAGAAACACAGACTTCTGAATGGAGTCGTATTTATGAGAATAAAGAACACTCTGAATGTTTAGCCAATCTTGAGAAAAAAATTATAGAAAATCGCAAATGGTTTGATAAGAAATGGCCCCAACTCGAAGAGAAAACTTCTTCATTTGAAGATCCTGATGGTGATGTTGATGGCGAAATTCCTTTCTAAATTAACATTAACTAAGCTTACCTTAGTGCACAAAGGTGGCAGGCCACTAAAGAAATTAATAAAAATTTTACCCTCAAAAACAGTACTTTCTTAAAAAAACAAAGTTTAAGTGCAAATACTTCGTACAACCTATATTCTGCGAACCTTTTATCTATAAAAAACCCAAATATTTATTAACTTAGGG
>CAYFIZ010000004.1:17452-19423 GCA_964343325.1 Candidatus Woesearchaeota archaeon | reverse complement strand
ATTCTTGAAAAATTAGGGAAAAATTACACTTCAAAAATAATAGGATTTACAATTGTTGTGAAAAAATGGAGAAAGGTTAGGAAATAAATATTTAAAGATAAAAACTTGAGATAAATAAATTCAAAAATGCCGACAGATTCATATAATAGAATAAGAATAAATCGTGAGAATACAGGTTATTGTTTATCAATAGGGGAAACAAAGATTTATTTTAGTTCTAAAAATCTTAGAGAACTCTTAAAAATAGAAACAAGCGAATTAGTAAAAAGACTTTCAGTATTACATCCTGCAATGCCTCTTGTATTATTTAATTCATCTAAAGAAAGTGTTAAAGGAATTAGGGGTACATTAAGATCTGCTTATGAAATCTTAAAATAAATAAATTTATAAATCAACTTTCTTCTATAAAAAAAGGTTAAATTGTTATTATATAGCAATTCTAATTCCGCAAGGAATGCCTAAATATAAAATGACAGTATATGATTTTGATCAACAAGAATATAATTTAAAGTTAGCAGAAGCCTTGAAGAAAATTCCTGAATTTAAAAAACCTGAATGGGCTGAATTTGTTAAATCATCTTCAAGCAAGGAAAGACCTATAGAGGATGAAGATTTCTGGCATAAAAGAGCTGCAAGTATTTTAAAGCAATTATACAAAAGAAAAATTGTTGGTGTAAATAGATTAAGGATAAAATATGGGAGTAAAAAAAATAGGGGATACCAGCCAGAAATATTTAGAAAAGCTGGTGGAAAAATAATAAGAACAATTTTGCAACAATCTGACAAAGCTGGTTTAACAGAAGTTATGAAATCAAAAAAAGGCACAAAAATAAAATCAGGAAGACAACTTACCCAAAATGGAAAAACATTTATGGAGGAAATTAAATAATGGGTATTAAAAATCAGAATAAAAAAACAAAACTTGCAAAATTTGCAAAAAGAACAAAATGGGCTCCTGTTTGGGTTGTCTTGAAAAAATTTGGAGTGGGAAAAAAAATTCATCCTTCAGCAATCACAAATCACAGAAGAAGTTGGAGAAGAACAAAACTTCACATCAAACCACGAAGACAAAAAAAATCACATTTTGGATAAAATGGAAACAATAGATAATATTAAAACACGAAGATCAAGAAGATTATTTCTAGATAAAGAAATTCCAGAAGAGATTATAAATAAAATTCTTGAGTGTGCTATAAATGCCCCATCTTCAATGAATTGCCAGCCATGGCATTTTGTAATTGTAAAAGATAAAAACATAAAAGAAAAATTAGCTGATTTAAAAACAGAACATAATCAAAAACATATACAAACTGCACCAGTATCAATTATAGTTTGTGTAGATAAAGAAAAATCTCCAAGTAGATGGATTGAAGATGGAGTAACTGCAACTGAGAATATTTTATTAGCCTCGCATGATTTAGGATTAGGAGCAGTTTATATTAGTGGATTCTCACCTTCTGATGAAGAAGTTACCATAAAACTTAAACAAGTATTACAACTTCCTGAAAATATTATACCTATTGTGATTATCCCGATTGGTTATCCAAACCCTGAAGAAAAATTAGAAGAGAAAAATTTAATAGAATTAAATAAAATATTACATTTTGATAAGTGGTAAAATGGCTGACAAAAAAACTGAGACTAATAAACTTGAAAGAGAATATGTTATTCCTTTAAGAAGTAAATGGAACAGAGTTCCACGATATAAAAGAGCTAACAAAGCAATAAAATCAATAAAGGAATTTTTAGTAAAACATATGAAAATAAGAGATAGAGATTTGAAAAAAATAAAAATTGACAAATATTTAAACGAAGAAGTTTGGTTCAGAGGGATAAAAAAACCTCCTGCAAGAATCAAAGTCAAAGCAATTAAAGAAAAAGATATTGTAAAGGTAGAATTGTCTGAAATGCCTAAAAAATTAAAATTCAAGAAAACAAGGGAAGAAAAAAGAGAGCAAAAAGCAGCTGAAA
>CAYFIZ010000004.1:14214-17352 GCA_964343325.1 Candidatus Woesearchaeota archaeon | reverse complement strand
CAAAAAATGGAAAAAGCTGAAGCAAAAAAAGTGAAACATCAAACTAAACAAAGTAAACAACCAAAGCACCAAATTAGAAAAGCATTAGCTAAATAAAGGGAATAACCTAATACCCTATAGGGCACGAGAGGTTACAAGATCAAGTTTCCCTTATTACCCAAAGGGCATAAACAAACCCCTCCTTTAAGTTAGGGTCACGCCTGATAAATTTTTATATTTAATATTTCTTAACAAAATATGTTAGAGCAATTAAAAAAAGAACTTTTAGATTCAGCAAATTCTGAACAAGCGAAAATTCTTCAAAGATTTTTTAAAACAGGTAAGGGAGAATATGGTGAAGGAGATATTTTTCTTGGCGTAAAAGTTCCAATTCAAAGAAAAATTGCTAAAAAATATTTAGGATTAGGATTATATAAACTCAAAGAATTAATAGAAAGCGAAATTCACGAACACAGATTAATTGGTTTGATTATTTTAAATGAAAAATATAAAAAATCAAATGAAGAAGGAAAAGGAAATATATTTAATTTTTATCTAGAAAATATAAAACAAATTAATAATTGGGATTTGGTTGATATTTCTGCTCCAAATATTATTGGGGATTTTTTACTTGATAAAAAAAAGGATATTTTATATAAACTTCTTATGTCAGAAAATATTTGGGAAAGGAGAATTGCAATTATCTCTACTTTTACTTTTATAAAAAAGAATAGATTTGAAGATACATTAGTAATTTCAGAAAGATTATTAGAGGATGGACATGATTTAATTCATAAAGCTGTTGGATGGATGCTAAGAGAAGTTGGTAAAAAGGATGAAAAAGTTTTAGAAGATTTTCTTAAGGAGCATTACAAAAACATGCCAAGAACAATGCTAAGGTATTCTATAGAAAAACTAAATCCTAAAAGAAGACAAGAATACTTAAAAGGAAAGATTTAATTTTTCTAATACTTTGCTTGACGATACAAGCTTCAGATATAGAAAAATTTCCAGAAGAAAAGAGGAAATCTTATTTACTTGGAAAGATATAAAAATCTATTTCAAAACTTTTCCTGTTTCTTCATACCACAAATATAAATCAAGTTCTCCCAAATTGGTGTTAGTTTTTTCTGCAATTTTTTTAAGAATTTTTTCTATTTCTAAATATTTTTTTGGAGTTATTGTTTTTGGCTTCTCAATTATTTTATTTTTTACTAATAAATCAATTATATGAAAATCAATTATTGCAACATCTTTATAGCCAATATTTCTTAAAAAATGACTTGATTCTTTTAATCCAAGTCCATTAATATTTTTTACAAGCCATTCTCTTTTTTCTTCATCTTTAAAAGAATTTAAAATTTCTTTTATATCATCCTTAAATTTTCTTGCTTCAATAATATATTTTGCTCTTGCATTAGGAAATCTATGCCCAAGCTTAGAAAGTTTTTTTGCTAGTTTACTTTTAGACAAAAATAAAAAATTATCATTAATTTCATTTTGTATTCTTATTCCTCCTTTTGCACTGAAATTAGCTGTAAGAAGGCAAAAACAAAGTTCTTTGAAAATCTCATTACTATCTTTTTTTCCAAGTTTTTCAAATTCATTCATTCTTTTATTGGCAATCTCTTTTATAGAACTTTTTTTCAAATTTTCAACTATTTTAACAAGTTTATTCATTTTATTCTCTTGACTTTCTCAAGAAGTATATTTTTTTCTTTTTTACTTGTATAAGTTTTTCCAAATCTAACTAAAGTAGAATTTACTTTGTTCCAATGTTTTTTAGAAAATAATTTCTTTAAATCTTCTTCAATTTTTTCTGGTTTTTTGTTTTTCGTCCATCTTAATTTCTGGGAGATTTGGGAAACATGTGTGTCAATTCCTATCCCATTACCCCCAACCTCTGAAATAAAAACATTTGCTGTTTTTCTGCCAACTCCTGGAAGTTTAATTAATTCTTCTATTTTTTCAGGAACTTTCCCATCATAGTTTTTAATAATTTCTTTAGAACAATTAACTATATTTTTTGATTTATTTTGGTAAAAATTAACTGGTCGAATTATTCTTTTTATGGAATCTAATTTAGCATTTCCTAATTTCTTTGGAGTATTATATTTCTTGAATAATTTTTCAGATACAGGAATAATAACTTCATCACGAGTTCTTGCAGACATTATAGTTGAGATTAAAATTTCAAAAGGACTTCTCCATTTCTCAGCAGCAAGTCGCATTTTAGAACTATTATTCTTCATAAAATTAAGTTGTTTTAATGCAATTTTTTGGTTCATATTCTGATAAAAGAAAATATGTTTTTAATATTTTATCAACAACCAAGATCTCCTTCAATTAAACAACCAATAGAATTGGGATTGAGTTTAGGAATTCCTGGTTCAGGACCTGTTGCAATATAATCTTCAACATTTGTTATATCCCATTCATGTTCATGATTCCACATTGTCCAGAAGTATCTCCATTCATTCCATCCTATTCCTAAATGTTTAACATAAATTTCATTTTCAGCAAGTATTGCTCCAACTTTTCTTCCAGTCATACATGGAGTACTATAGCAATAAACAATAAATTCAGTATCTGGATTTTGCTCTTCTATTTTTTTAAATTCTCCAACTATTCTATCTACTGCGCCATAATCTGAATGATCTTTATCTTTATAAGCAGGAATATTAATTGCCCCAATTATATGCTCTTTCTCATATTCCTCTTGGCTTCTAAGATCAACAAGAACTATATTAGGATCTTCACCTATATGCTTTCTTAATCCATGAGGGCTTATATGAACTGCATTCTCAGTCAAATAAAAATCTTTTATTAATTCTTCTTGAATAGGAGTTTGTGATTTTAAGATTGCAAAAGTTGTAAAACTTCCTGCTATTGCACTTAAAATTATTATTAAAACTACAATATTTATAACAGATTTAAATTTTAATTTCATTTTATATTTACAAAAACCACTATGAAAATCTCTATTTAAATCTTTCACCAGAACACTTTTATATCATTTGTAGAGTAAATTATTATGGTAGATATAGAAAAAATAAAAAAACAAAAATCAATGAAAGAGCTTTTAGAATTTTCAATTATAAATATTGACAAGTCTTCTGGACCAACTTCATTTAATATTTCTGATTTTGTTAGAAAATC
>CAYFIZ010000004.1:0-14114 GCA_964343325.1 Candidatus Woesearchaeota archaeon | reverse complement strand
TTGACAAGTCTTCTGGACCAACTTCATTTAATATTTCTGATTTTGTTAGAAAATCCCTCAAAGAAATTGGAGTAAGAAAAACTTCGCATTTTGGAACTCTTGATCCAAAAGTTACAGGGGTTTTGCCTATAGCATTAAATCGTGCATGTAAATTAACAGGATATTTTTTAGGGGAAGATAAGGAATATATTGGAATAATGAGAATTCATAAAGATATTTCTTTAGATAAAATTCAAGAATTAATTAATAAAAAGTTTTTAGGAAAAATAATTCAAAAACCCCCTGTAAAATCAAGGGTCAAAAGACAGGAAAGAGAAAGAGAGGTAAAAAAATTTGAACTTTTAGAAAAAGATGGAAAAGATATTTTATTTCTTGCAGAAGTTCAAGGAGGAACTTATATTAGAAAACTTCTGGATGATCTTGGAAAAGAATTAGGAATTGGTGCGCACATGCTGGAATTAAGAAGAATAAGAGCTTGTATCTTTGAAGAAGATACCCTAAAGGGCACAAGTGATAAAAATTATCCCTCTGTAAATCTATATGATTTTCAAAACGCTGTTGAAGAATATAAAAAAGGAAATGAAAAATTTCTTAGAGAGATTTTAATTCCTGCAGAAATTATTTCAAAGATTTATCCTTTTATTGAAGTTAAAAAAGAAAGTTTAGAAAAACTTTTTACAGGAAAGCCAGTACTTAAAGAAGATTTAAAAAAGAGTGAAAAATTTGAAGATAATAAAATTATTTGTGTTTTCTCAGATGAAAAATTTATTGGCATGTATGAAATTGTAAATGAAAGTCATGTTTTTGCAAAACCAAAATTTGTTTTACAACCTTTGAAAAATTAACAGTTATCACGCATACCAAGTCCTAATATAACACCCTCAACTATTCTATCTTTTCTTTCCATATTATCTACCTCAGATTTTATTCTTAAGGTATTTGATAAATCAAGAACATAACTTACAACACCTTTTAATCCTTGGGGAGTTTTTTGATAAATCTTATTTTTTTCACGAAGTTCATTTCTAACTTGATATTCCCTATACATTCTAGTAACTTCTTTGTCAGAAGGATGTGTTGTTAATTGATTTGATCTAAAAGCCCTAAGATATATTCCCAACTTACTTTCTTTATATAGTTCAAAAGAATGTTCTCCTAAATGCCATCTTTGAGCATCTAAATATTCTTTAGTACTAAATCCTTTCATATTTAGTTAAGTTAATTAACCTTTAAAAATATTTATATAAAAATTTAAATAATTAAAAGTAAATTCCATACTATGAGACATTTTGTTTATTTTTCGAAAAAGGCAAGGACTTCTGGAAATTTTGATTTGAATAATTTAATGAAAGCTGGAAGAATGGATATTGCATGCCAAGTAGTTATTATGGCTTTTTTTGTTTCTCATCACACAAGAGAAAATGTCAAATTACATCTTGTTTTTTCAGGGGGTCCTGATCCTGTAAAACATTTAGAAATGTTTCCTGGAAAAAATTTTATGGCAGATGATAAAGAAAGAATTGATATTAGTAAAAAAGATATTGCAGGATTGATTAAAAAAATGCTCTATAAGTATAAAAAAGGAGAAAAAAGAGAAGTAGCCCCTGGTTATTTTATTGAGAAAAAAAACTTTATCGATCTTATTGAAGAATTACAAGAACAAGGAAAAGAAATTTTTATTCTTGATAAACGTGGAGAAGATATAAGAAAATTTAGAGATTCTGAATTGAAAAATGCTGTTTTTATTATTGGTGATCAAGATGGAATTCCAAAAAAAGAATTAAAATATCTTAAGAAAATTGCAAAAAAAATAAGTGTTGGAAATCAAATGTATTTCGCAAGCCAAACAGTTACAATTGTAAATAATGAACTTGACAGAAGAGAAATTTAATCAATACAAATAGTCATTTCTTTCTTAATTCTTAAAAAAACTAAATATTCAATCTCTCTGCACTTAACACCAAGTTTTTGCAAAATTTCAAACTCATTTTCAAATTCTTCTGGAGCTTCTTGAATAGAAGTTTCGCAAAAAAATTCTGTAATTTTATTCACCATCTTTATTATAAGCCCTCTTTAAAAGAGGGCGGAAGTTGGACAAAGGGTTTTACAAACTTACTTTGTGAGTATCAACAAATTCGTGTTTCCAATTCTGCGCGTAGGCGCAGTTATTCGAATTTGAGGATGATTCAAAACACTTATTCTCGTGAGTTTTGAACATGAACCCTCTTAAATTTTAAAGAGGGTTGGAAGGAAGTAAACGATGTTAATTTTTCAAAATTACTAATAATTCGCCTTATAAGTCAATTGTGAAAAAATGCTACAGAACAAATATATAGAATTTTGTTTCACAAGTCTTTTAAATGAAAATAATCTTTTTTTCGAATGAAGATAGTCTTCACCCCTGACTGGTTTCTTAATAATGATGTATTAATTGGAGTTGTAAGTTTCATGGTTTTATTTTTGTTTTTTCTTTTTGCTGTCAAAAGTTATACATTAAATAAGAAAAAAAGTATTTTATATCTCGGCATTGGTTTTCTTTTAATTGCTCTTGGGGAACTTTCAACAATCTTGACAAAAATTGTTCTTTATTATGATTCTGGAATTATACAAGAAATAGGACAAGCTGTAATAACTTCTCAAATTGTAAATACAGTTGATATTTTTTATTATGTTGGTTTTTTCTTTAATAGGTTTTTAACACTTTTAGGACTTTACCTAATATATATGATTCCTTCAAGCAGGAAACGGTCAATTGATTTTTTCTTTAAAACATATTTAATATTCATTGTAGCATTGCTAAGTCATAATTTATATTATTTTTATCATCTAACTGCTTTGATTTTATTGATTTTAATAATAAATAATTATTACAATGTATATCGAAAAGAAAAAATAATTAATACTAAAATTTTAATTGCTGCCTTTTCATTATTAGCAATAAGTCAGACAATATTTTTATTCTCAAAGTTAAATTATCTTTATGTTACAGCGCAAAGTATTCAATTAGTAAGTTATATAATCTTATTTACACTTATAGTAAAAATATTGAAAAATGGAAAGAAAACGAAGCAGGATGGACATCATGCATGATATGCTAAAAATTACTCGAGAGAAAGGCGGCAAAATTAAAAAAACTCATTTAATGTACAAAGCAAATTTATCTCATAAACAAATGAAATCATATCTTGACGAGTTAATTAAAAATAAACTTTTTGAAAGTAAATCTTCTGGAAACAGGCATTTGATTTGCATAACAAAAAAAGGTCAGAATTTTTCTGTTAAATACACACAAATTAAAGAATTTGAAAGAACATTTGGGTTATAATTCTATAAAAATATAAAAACTCTTTTTTATTCTGATTTATATGAAGAAATCTGTAAGGCTTTATATTACTGGAACTGTGCAAGGAGTTTTTTTTAGAAGTTTTATTAAAGAAAATGCTGAGAGATATAATGTAAAAGGTTTTACGAGAAATCTTGAAGATGGAAGAATTGAAATTTTTCTAGAAGGTGATAGCAATGATGTAAACAAAATGATTGAACTCTGTAAAAAAGGACCAAAACATTCTCAAATTAAAAATGTGGAAATAAAGCCAGAAACTTTTCAAAGTTTTAAGAGTTTCAAGGTTTTGCATATTTGAATGATATATACAAATTCTGATGGAGGTTCAAGAGGAAATCCAGGACAAGGAGCAATTGGTGTTTTAGTCAGAGAAAATGAAAGCATCATCACAATGCACAGCGAAAAAATCGGTAATGTAACAAATAATATTGCTGAATATAGATCTCTAATAAAGGCTCTTGAATTAGCTTCAAAACATACAAAAACAGAGTTAACTTGTTTTCTTGATTCTGAATTAGTGGTAAAACAGCTTTTAGGAAAATACAGGGTTAAAAATAAAAAACTCCTTCAACTTTTTTTAGAGGTTCAAAGACTTCAAGAAAATTTTAAAAAAATAAAATATGTTCATGTTAGAAGAAATGATAATTTTCAGCAAATTGTTGATGCTTTGTTAAATATTGAGTTAGATAAAAAATGAAAGTTTTTATAAATAATATTTTAAATATAATAAGATGGGAAGAGAAAAACAAATAATAAATGAAAGATTAAGAAAAATCAAAGAATTAAAAGAAAAAGGAATTAATCCTTATTCTTACAAATTTAATAAAAAACAAAATATCTCTCAATGTTTAAAGTCTAAATTAAAAACAAAAGTCAAAACAGCCGGAAGATTAATGACAAAAAGAGATATTGGTAAAATTATTTTTTGTAAGATACAAGATCAAACTGGAGAGATTCAAATTGTTTTTCAAGATAAAGAAACTCCTGTAAAAGATTTTGATTTTTTTAAAAAATACATTGATTTAGGAGATTTTATAGGTATTAAAGGGGAAATAATTAAAACAAAAACTGGAGAACATTCCATTTTAGTGAACAAAATTGAACTTCTTACAAAATCAATTTCTCCACTCCCTGAAAAATGGCATGGATTACAAGATAAAGAAGAAAGATACAGAAAAAGATATCTTGATTTGGTAATGAATCCAAAAATTAGAGATATTTTTATAAAAAGAAATATAATCATTGAAAGTATTCGTGAATTCTTAAAAAAAAGAGATTATGTTGAAGTCCAAACACCAATTCTTCAACCAATATATGGTGGTGCTAATGCAAGACCATTTGAATCAAAACTTAATGCATTAAATATTAAATTGTATTTAAGAATATCAAATGAATTATATCTAAAAAGACTTATAGCAGGTGGTTTTGATAAAATATTTGAATTTTCAACAAACTTTAGAAACGAAGGTATTGACAGGTCTCATAATCCAGAATTCTCATTATTTGAAGCAATGACATCATATGAAGATTATAATGATGGTATGGATTTAATAGAGGAAATAACAGAATATATTGTAAAAAAGGTTAATGGTACTACAAAAATAAATTATCAAGGGAAAAATATAGATTTCAAAAGACCTTGGAAAAGAATTTCTATGAGAGATGCTCTAATAAAATATGCAAATATAGATATTGAAAAAACAGATGATAAAAGATTAAAAAAGATTTTAAATGAGAATAAAATCAAGCTGAACGGAGAATATGAAAGAGGTAATGCAATAATGGCCCTTGTAGAAGAATTTTGTGAAAAACATTTTATTCAACCAACAATATTATATGATTATCCTGTAGAAACATCCCCTCTTGCAAAACAAAAAAGAGATAATCCCAAGTATGCAGAAAGATTTGAACAATATGTAAATGGATTTGAAATTGGAAATAATTATTCAGAATTAAATGATCCCCAGATTTTGGCTGAAAACTGGAAGAAACAGGAACAAACTTTAAAGAAAGGAGATGATGAAGCGCAAAGAATGGATTCTGATTTCATAAATGCTTTAGAAGTGGGAATGCCCCCTACTTGTGGAATTGCCATAAGTATTGATAGAATAACTATGATTTTAACAGATCAATCTTCAATAAGAGATGTTATTTTATTTCCTTTTATGAAACCTAAAGGAGATAAAAAATAAAAATGGCATTAATTGTAAAAAGTAATATTAAGAAAGTTGTAAAAGAACTTGATAAAGAAGATTCTGTTTCAAGTGTTGCAGAAGAAGTTGGAATGGCTTTAGAGAGAAAAGTTGAGGAAATTTTAACAGATGGGATAAAAAGAGCAAAGGCAAATTCAAGACGAACTTTGCAGGCAAGAGATTTATAAATTAAATTAAATTAAAAAGTTTATGGAACTAAAAAAGGGGCATTGGTTTGTTGTATTATTTACTCTTGCATATGTTTTAGCTTATACAATTTATTATTTAAATATAAAAAATTATGAATTTCTTTGGTATATTTTTGTTTTAGTTTTCTTTTTTGCATTAATATTTTTCACAATTGACAAATCAAAATTTGACCACTTGATTCTTTGGGGATTGTCAATTTGGGGTTTATTGCATATGTCTGGAGGAGGGTTAATTATAAATGGAGATGTTCTTTATAATTTGCAAATAATACATTTCTTTGACGTTGGAGATACTTATGTTTTAAAATTTGACCAATTTGTTCATATATTCGGCTTTTTTGTAACAGCTTTAGTAACATTTCATTTACTTAAAGGACAAATAAAAGTAAGATATAATTGGACTTTAATTTACATTGCTTCTGCATTAATTAGTATGGGATTAGGAGTGGTAAATGAGATTATTGAATTTATTGCAACACTGGGTATTGAACAAGTTAATGTTGGAGGGTATTATAATACATTACTGGACTTAATTGCAAATGCGATTGGTGCTTTTTTAGCAATATTTTTCATGGAGGTTAGGAAAAATAAATAAAAAATGCCAAAAAACAAGGCTAAAGGTTCAAAAATTGAAAGAGAATTATTTCAAAAATTTATTGAAGATAATAGATATAGAGTTGTAAGAGTTGCTGGAAGCGGGACAATGGAAAATGCAGAATGTGATTTAATTGCTGGGAAAAAAGGAAAAAAATATGCTATCGAAGTAAAATCAAGTAAAAAACCTATTAAGTATATTTCAAAAGAACAAATAAATAAATTCATGGTCTTTTCAAATATCTTTGGACTTAAACCTATACTTGCATTAAGATTTAATCGCGAGGGATGGTTGTTTCTTCACCCAAAATATTTAAAAGATTCTGGGAAAAATTGGGTTATAACTTTAAAAGAAGCAAAAAAGAAAGGAAAAAAATTTGCGCAGTTTTTTAAATAACAAATATAACAAAATTTAAAACAAATTTTTTCTTTAGTTTGTAATGAAATTAGATTTTCTAAAATTATTTTTAATAGTTTTTATTATTCAGGATGTTTCTGCTGTAATTATTTCTGAAGTTATGTATAATCCTATTCAAAGTGAATATTATAATGAGTGGATAGAGATATATAATAATGGGTCTGAGGTGGATTTAAGTAATTGGACATTATGTGGAAAAACTTTATTAGCAGGATATATAGATTATGCAGATGGCCAATTAAAATCAGACACCACAATGATTTTGTCTGCGGGAAATTATGCAATAATCACAGATGGAGATAGTGGAACAGAAGTTTATTCAAATTTTGCTGTAGCTGATTCTTTATCCTTGTATGTAAATTCTGCTAGTTTGTGTACTGGATTAAAAAATGATGGAGATAGTATTTCCTTAGAAGATGCCGAAGGAATATTAATTAATAGTATGACTTATGATGGTTCTTGGGGAGCATCTAATGATGGAAATAGTTTACAGTTTGGTGAAGAGTGGTGTGCAGATTCACCAACTCCCGGAAGTATAAATGATTGTTCAATTCCAGAAATTCAAAATGAAACAGAACAAGAAATCATAACAGAAGAAAATGCATCAGAAATAGATAAAAATAATATTCTTGAACCAGTTCAAACTTCCTTTGTTTATGAAGATAAACAAGAAGAAATAATTAATCAAAAAATTGAAAATTCTATCATAAGATTAACCCCAAAAACTATAAAAAGCGAGGAAAATATTGAAACTTCAGATAAGAATAATTATGCAATTTATGGTTTTGTGGTTTTTTGCATTTTACTTGTATTTTTATTTTTATTAAAAAGAAAAAAATTCAAAAATGAATTCAATTGAAGAAACAAAAGGAATGAATGTAGTAATAATTGTTGAAGTTATAGGTAAACCTCCTGAACATCTTACAGAAACTTTAGAAAACATAACAAAACAAATTGATGATGAAAAAGGAGTTGTTGTTAAAGGGAAAAAGATTAATGAGCCAACATTGATGAAAGATAATAAAGAATTTTATACAAGTTTTGCTGAAATTGAATTAGAGATTAAAGAAATTGTGCAATTAGTAATTTTAATGTTCAAATATATGCCAGCGCATGTTGAAATTATTTCTCCAGAGTTAATTGCATTGACAAATAATAGTTGGAGTGATATTTTAAGTGAACTTTCAAGAAGGCTTCATGGCTATGATGAAGTAGCAAGAGTTGTTCAAGTAGAAAAAGGAATTTTAGAAAAAAAACTTAGGGAAGTTTTAGAAGGTAAAAAAATTCCTCAAGAAAAAAAGAAAGTTGAGAAGAAAGAAAAAATTAAGAAAATATAATTTTATTTTATTAAAAACTCATACAATCTTCTTTCCTAACTTTTATAACATATTTCATACCACTTAGAAAAAATTCTTTTTGAATAGTTCCAGAACTTAGTTGATGTATAGTGGCCATAAAAAGTGGATCAGTATCAGCCATAGTAGTAGACGAATTAATTTCGTATTTTCTGGTATATCCATCCCATTCTGTAGCTAAGTCGCATATTTTACCACTAATTTTTCCATGTAAAGAAAGATCCTTATTATTTTTAATTAATTTACCAAGAGAATTTGTTTTTTCATTTAAAATTAATGCTTCTACGTATTGAGAAAAATCTCTTTCTCCACTCTGAGACAAAACAGGACTTATCATAGATGTGTAAAAAAAAACTGCTCCTGCAATTGTTCTTAATGTGTTCATTTTAAATCAAAACTATTTATTTACAGCATAAAATGTAATATATAAATTTTTCTTTTATGCAATTATTTAAAAAAAAGAAATAATCACTTCTTCTTCAAAAGTTCCATTAAATCACCTATTGTTTCACCTCTATGTTCTAATGGTAATTCAGCAAGACATTCAAGATTTTGTCTTAATTGAGTTCTCTCCATATCCTCTTTTGAAGGGGGATTTACCATTGAATATATAGTGCCTCCCACAATATATAAAGTAGCACAAACTGCAAGTGTTCCATAAATACATGTAATAAATTTATCCCCAATATATTTTAAAGATTCATACATACTCATTTTAATAATAAAAATAAAAAGTATTTAAATTTATAGTTGCAATCACCTTTTCAAAATCTTCATTAAATCATTTACACTTTCTACTTTTTTGTATTTCTTCAAATAAAACCATGCAATAAAAATAATAATTATGAAAAGTAAGAACCATCCAATTATTTTTCCTGTTGAACTTTCCTTTTCTTCCTGGCAAGTTCCAAGACAACAAACTCCATCTGTGGTATAGTTAAAATTTCCTTCACACTTTTGATTCTCTGCACATATAATCCCATTTAATTCTGAACAATTTTTAGAATCAATAGAATCTTCTTCATCTAAAGGAATATAATCTTTTAAAAAATTCAAAAAAACAGAGACATAAGCATATAATTCATCGTCAGATGTTTTTGCTGTTATTTGACCTTCAATTGATTTTTCTTCAGCATCTGAAAAAATATAAAGTTCGATTTTTTTGCTGAAATTATCATTAAGCCCATTTATTTTATCTATTGAAAGAGAAACATAAGGAAGTAATGAATCTGAGATTTTCAATGAAATATTTTCAATTTCAGTTTCCCCAATATTACGAAGATAAATAATTCTTGTTTTGTTTGAATTTATCACTGTAGAAATATTAAGTTCAGAAGGTTCAAATCTAAAGTTTTTTTGTTTTTCTTTTTCTTCTTTTGAAAAAATATAAACAAGAATTTCATATTTTAAATTTTCAGTGCTTAACTCAATTATGCTTGATTTTTCAAAATCATCAACTTTAAAATCTATTTTTTTAATTTCTCCAGGATTTAAAGTAATTGAATTTCCAGAAGTTTTTTTCCCACCAAATAAAGATGCAAAAAAACCTTCCCCTTCATTATAATTGACTGCTCCTAAATTAATTGTAACTTCATGATCTTGTAAATTTTGAATTTCAATAAAAAAATCTTCTTCTGCTATAACAAATCCTTTATCTATCGAAAAATCAGCAAAGTTTTCATTTATTGAGAAATTCTTTGTGATGTCTTCTTCAATAATTTGGCTTCCCTGATAATATTTTGCATCTTCTATAACAATTGAATAATTATTTGGAGATTTGTCAAAAAGATTTGCATAAATATAAAACCCATTATTTATTTTTGCGACAAAAGGAATAATTGAAGTTCTGACATGCCCTCTATAAAAAACTACATTCTCTTCTGAAATTGCTTCAAAAAAATTCCCTGAAATTTTTGCAATCAATGTTTCTCCTTGATTAAAACTATCTTTCATATCAATTTCAATTGCAGATATTACTGGAAATAAAAACAAAGCTAAAAAGATAATTAATATTTTTTTCATAAACAGGCAAAGAAAAAGATGTTTAAAAATTTGTTTAAAAATTACTTACCCATTTCCTTAAGTTTTTTAAGAACTTCATCAACATCTGATTTAGATTTAGCTCTTGGCATTCTTCTTAATGGTTTTTTTCCAGCATGAGGAATTATTCTTCGCGGCATTACTCTCCTTAATTGAGGTCTTGTTGGAGGATGTGTTCCAGGACCAGGCACCATAGGAGGGTTAGAACCTGAGAATTTTGATTTTATTCTAAACCAATAAGGTCTTAACTTATCTCTAAAAATTATTCCTAAAATAACTAAAATAATTAATATTGATAATAATATCCAAAGCCATAAATAATTTCCTTTTTCAACTATTTTTGGAACACAACAAATATCACCATAACTACATGATTCAAAATTAGTTTCTTCACCATCTAAACATTCACTAACCCTGCATTTTCCTCCAGATGATTCACAGCTTGAAACTGTTGTTTGAGGTTCTTGACAAGTTCCGCTAGTACAGCATATTTGTCCAGCACTTAATTCAGATGAGTCAACCCTTATTGAATCGGTGCCAACACAATTTTGATTTGAATTGCAAATTTCCCCTCCTTGTTCAGAGCATGTTTCCAAAACTAACTTTTCACTACAACATATAAATGCTCCTGAACAATCATAACCTGAAAGAACTTCTCCTAAACAATTTATTTGAGAAGAACAAAAAAAACCTGCTCCTTCACAGTCAATTCCCCCACTACTAACTGAAACAGCTCGAGGAGAAATTGAATGTAAAATAAATGCGGTATTTCTTATGTTTCCAGAATCCCAACAACCATTTTCTTCTTGTGCTTCATTCAAAAGCCAATTAATAGAATCTTTTTTTTGCAAAGGTTCTTCATATTGCAAGGGATATAATGCTAAAGCAGTTCCAAAATATCTATCATCTGAAGACACCCACCATTTACTATTTATCTGTTTATTCAACAATTGATTTTTGAAATCAATGTTTCCTGTCAAAGAATATAAAAAAGCTTCTGAAAGAATATCTTCATTTTCTTTTTTATTCTTCATTGTTATTAAATAAGGAAGATAAGGGGTAACATCTTCTTTAAGTATATTTAAGGCAAGTGAAGCCCATAATGTTTCTTCATAATTACAACTATCTTCTCCAAAACATAAAGAATTAACTTTTTCTTCTGTTGTTCCTTCAGCTGATGATGAACTTGTTTTTTTTGAAACATGGATTGTATCTGAATCTCGTTCCTTATATAAAAGAGTTGTTAAAAATTGTTCATTACAAGAAATTGTAAATTTTTCATCATAACAATTAGGATCAACTTCAATCCAATAATCATTTGATGATAAACTTAAACAGTTTCCTCCTGTTACAGAGCCTATTGTTTTATCTTCATTAATAATAACTTCATTTGAATTTGAATAACTTATAGTGCATACTGCAGATTTAGGTGTTTCAATTTCTAAAAACCAGTTAATTCCAATTGAAGTTCTGTTTTTTTCAAAAAGCCATGATTTTGCATTATTTGAACCTGCTATAATTGCCTGCGAAGTATATTTTATATCGGATCTATATTTGGGGTCATCGCCAACCTCATTCTTACATTTTCCTACAGCTAATAAAGAAAAAACTTTTTCTTCTGGAGATATATTATCACAACCTTTATTTTGTATTTCATCTTTAAGACATGAATATGCTTTGTCAATTCTGCAATCACCATCTTCACAAACAACATCTTCTTCTGCAATCACAAAAGATGCAAAAAACATTATCATAAAAACGCCGAATAAAAACACCTTTTTCATTGAATAATAAACTAATCCTTGTTTTTAAAATTTCTTGTTTTCTTCTTAGGTTTTAATGTTCCCTTAATAATATAATTTACAGGATTTTTATATCTTAATTCTTCTTCTGTGGGAATAATACCAATGCCTTTGTAATAATCTTTGTCAAAATTTGGAGGAGGAACTACTTTATTCCTGTAACTCCATAAAAGCTGAGATGTTATATAACCTTGTTTTAATGACGGCTTATTTTTTTTATTCCATTCATTGATTCTTTTTTCTAATTCATCTTTATCCATTCCAACAGAACGGAATAAATTTAAAAGAATAAATAAAGCTCTTTTTCTTCCATCATTTAAACCCTTAAGAATTTCTTGAATACTTGGAGGAAAATTTTTATCTGATAAATTTTCTAATTTAACTGGCTTAAAATCAATTTTCTTTTCTTTAATATCTTTTTTATGATCTTTATTCCAATCAAGTGCTTGTATTAAAAGTTCAGAAGCTTCTCCTTCTTTGGAATTTGGCATAAAATCCCTAACTTTTACTTTTACAGGGTTTGCATCTTTTGGCTGGAAATCAGAAATTTCCTTAGGAAATAAAACAACACTTGCTAAAGAGGTTTTTTCATGTAAAGAATAAGGTGTTCTAAATAAATGTCTTGGAGAAACTAAAATAATATCTGGTATGACTTTTTGTGCAGATTCAAAATCAAGCACATATTTATTTTTCGTTGTTAATTTTGTAATTTCTTTTATCAACAATGGCTTTGTTTTTTCAGTTATGTAATTTAAGATTATTCTTGGCCACTCTGGAAACATGTCTGAAGTTTTTACATTGTTTATTTTTTTTGGAAAAGATTTCCACGGGATAATCATATGAAATCCCTTACTTCCTGAAAATTTAATTCCAAAATTTTTTACACCATGAAATTCAAAAATTTTAATTATTTGTTCTGCAAGAATTTTACTATAATCTAAATATTTACTATCAATATCAATTAACAAATCCCAGCCAGTTCTTAATTCATTTAATTGTTTTTCATTCATTCCTGTCTTAATATTCAAAGGATTCTCCCAAAGTTCTTCTGAACAGTGAAATGAAGTTGCTCCTTTTTTTACAAGTTCAAAAATATCTCCTTTATACTGAAAAAAATCAGGTCTTTTTCCAAAACCCTCAAAATATCTTGGGCAAATTTCCCTATCTTGAGAAAATTCAAAAATCGCCTTTTGAACATCTGGTCTTGAATAATATAAATGAGTTATCTTCCTAATTCGGTCTTCTTTCAAGGATTTTTGTTCCATAAAAAATAATAAAGTGAAATATTTATATAATTTCCTTATACTCTAAGATAGTAATACTTAAAAATAAATTTATTTTTTATCTACCATGCTTGTAAAATTAGAAAATCCAGTGTTATTAACAAAAATTGTAGAAATCATTTCAGAATTAGTTACAGAAGTAAGGATAAAAATTAATGAGGGGGAGATGAGTATAAGTGCTATGGATCCTGCTAATGTTGCAATGGTTGGTTTTAAAATTTCAAAAAGTGCATTTTCGCAATATGAAGTAAGTAATGATGTTTTAGGAATTAATCTAGAAAGTCTAAAGCAAATTTTAAAGAGATGTAGTGCAGGAAGTTCATTAATTTTAGAAAAAAAAGAAAATTTGCTGAAAATTCAAATTTATGATAGAATAAAAAGAAATTTTACATTAAATCTTATTGATATTGAAAGCGAAGATATAGATTTTAAAGATAAAATATCAAAAATGGAATTTAGCTCTTTAGTTGAATTAAGTTCTAATGATTTAATTGCATCAATTGAAGATTGTGGGATTGTTGCTGATTCTTGCTCTTTCATAATTAAAGATGGAAAATTTATAATTGAAGCAAAATCATTGAACTCTGCAATGTCAGAATTTTCAGGAGATGAAGCAAAAATACAGGCAGAAAACTGCAAAGCAAAATATAGTTTGGAATACTTGCAAAAATTTATGAAAGGTGCAAAACTTTCTGAAAAATCAGTCTTGCATTTTGCAGAAGATCATCCATTGAAAATTAATTTTAAAAATCAAGATATAGAACTTAGTTTTATTTTAGCTCCAAGAGTTGAAAATGAAGATTGAAAAACTTTAATTTATTTCTAATAAATTTTATAAACTATAGTTTATCTATAGAAGAATGATTACAACAATTCAA
>CAYFIZ010000003.1:5581-20169 GCA_964343325.1 Candidatus Woesearchaeota archaeon | reverse complement strand
TAATGCAACATGCAAAAAAATTATTTGGCTGATCGTATGGGGACAAAGTCCCCCTAACAAGTCACCCTCTTTTAAACAAGTGACTTCCTAAACACCTCAATGGAAGTCAAGAGAAAGTTAATAAAAATAAAATTCTATAATAAAAAATGAAAAAACAAAAGGTGATTTTTTATTTGACAATGTTATTAATTTTCCTTATTTTATCTTTTTCTCTAACATTTTATTATTTTAGTTTGACAGGAAAGGTTATAGAAAATATAAACTCTTATTCATATACTAAAGCTGTTTGCAATAATTCAAATTATTGTGAAGATTATGAAGTTTCTTGTGAAGGGAATAATTTAGTGAGTTTTACACCAACAGGGGCGGCAATACAACTTGACAATAATTGGAAGGATCCTCGCGACAAAGAATCAATAGAAAGGTTGTGTTAATTTATGGAAAATTTTAAATAATTCTGTTTTGACCAAATATAATGTTAATTGGATTAACTGGAAGAATTGGGGCGGGAAAAGAAACTTTAACAAGATTTCTAAGAGAAAAAGGTTTTATTTATATTGAAACTTCTAAATTGTTAAAAGAGGAATTAGAAAAGAGAGGTCATGAAATAACAAGAAGCACTATGCAAGATCTTGGTGATGAATTAAGAGAGCAAGATGGTGCAGGAGCAGTAATAAAAATGCTCTTAAATCAAATTAAACCTGCTAATGGCAATTATATTATTGATAGTTTAAGAAATAGTGGTGAAGTAGAATATTTAAGAGAAAATGTTAAAGATTTTATTTTAATAGCTGTTGATGCTCCACAAAGACTAAGATATGAGAGAATTGTTGGAAGAGGAAAACCAAGTGATCCAAGATCATGGGAAGATTTTTTAAAAGTTGATGATAGGGATTTTTTTGATGAAAGTAATCCTTTAGGACAACAAGTTGGAAAATGTATTGAAATGTCTGATTATGTTATTGTAAATGATAAAGATTTAGAAAGTTCTATGAAAGAAATTGAAAGGATTTGGGGAGAGATTAAATCTAAATCAAATTAAGACATAAAGATTATTTTAATTTCTTCCATTTTTAGTATTTTTAATAAGCATCCAGAATATTAATATTTTCTTGTTTTTATAGGATAATTTTAAATAATTCCTTGTTAACAGAAAAATATGTTAATTGGAATAGTTAGAAAACTTTTAAGGTAAAGTTTATAAAACTCTTTTTGTTTAACTTATTATATGAAAGAGTTTAATATTTGGGATTTGGAAAGGGTTCATATTAAGATTAAAGATAGCTTTTTAGATAAAATAAATAATAAAATATTTTTAAAGTTTAAAACAAAACCAAAAATGTATGATTCTATTTTTCCCAATAAAGAAATCCCTTTTTCAACATTTAGGAATACCTTAAAAAAATCTCATGTAAATAATTTTTTTGTTCCATTAAATCCTTATTTAAAATTGATTGATAATTTAAAAATTTCAAGAATTGAATTCCAAAAAAATATTCGATATTATAAAACAGGGGGAGGAAAAAATTACTTAGAAAAACCAATTTTACCTATAAAAATAACTCCAATATTTGACATGATTCTTGCCCATAATATTAGTGATGGAACAGTTATAAATCCTGGAAGAGGAAGACTTCCATATTTTGGTTATAGGCAATTTAACAAACATTACAGAAAACTCTATATTAAGAAAATAGAAGAAGTTTTTGGGAAAATAAAGTTTAAAAGAAATTATTTTAAAAAATCAACAAGACCCTATTGTCCTCCTGTTTTGTCTAGTTTATTTTTCAAATGTTATGAACTTAATGAAAAAAGTTTTTTATCTAAAAGTGCCAGACTTCCAAATGAAATATTCTCTAAAAATGAAGAACATTTATTAGCAGTTTTAATAGCTTTCATAATTGATGAGAGTCATATAGACTCGACTCAAATAACTATTGCCTTAAAGAATAAACTATTAGTTAATGATTTAAAAAAAATTTGTGATATTTTAAAATATAAATCTAAAATTACTTATAGAAAAAATCTAGATTACAAGGATTATGGTGTATTAAATATTCTAAGAGAGGGTATGAAAAAATTATATAAAGATTATTTATATTTAAGAAGAAAATATCTTGTAGTAGATATGGGTAAAAAAGGTAGAAAAATAAAAGATTCTTTTAAAATTTATGAGAGGTCAATTTATAAAACAAAAGGGAATAGGGAAATAATTTTGAATATATTAAAAAAAGAACAATTATCTGTAAATCAATTAGCGAGTAGATTAAATATGACTAGGCAAGGAATTAGATTTCACATACATAATCTTATAAAAAAGAATAAAATTAAGATAATAAATAAAGATGATCCAAATTGGATATATAGCATATAGAAAATGTTACTGGGGTTAGTAGGTTGTCCAAGTGCTGGAAAAAGCACTTTTTTTAAAGCAGCAACTTTAGCAGAAGTCTCAATAGCTACACATCCATTTACAACAATAAAACCAAATCATGGAATAGGTTATGTAAAAGTAGAATGTATTGACAAGGAATTTAATGTTCAGTGCAATCCAAGTCATGGATTTTGTCTTAACAATTGGAGATTTGTTCCTGTTGAATTAATGGATGTTGCTGGTTTAGTTCCAGGAGCAAGTGAAGGCAAAGGCTTAGGAAATCAATTTTTAGATGATTTAAGACAAGCAGATATTTTTATTCATATTGTAGATGCTTCAGGAACAACAGATTCTGAAGGAAAAATTCTTCCAGAAGGAAAAGAACATAATCCTTCAGAAGATATAAAATTTTTAGAAGATGAGCTAAATAAATGGTATTATAATATTTTAATTAAAGTTTGGAGAAGTTTTACTAGAAAAACAGAACACGAGGGATTAAAATTTTCTGAATCTGTTACAAAACAATTTTCAGGACTTAAAGTTGCAGAAGAACAAATTAAAACAGTTTTATTAAAATTAAATCTTCCTGAAAAAGCAAGTAGTTGGGACAATAATCAAATAATGGAATTTGCTTCCAAGTTAAGAAAAGAAAGTAAGCCAATGATTATTGTATTAAATAAAGTAGATACTGAAAAAGGGGGGGAAAATTATTTGAAAATAAAAGAAAAATTTAAAGATTTGAGAATAATTCCTTGTTCTGCAGATTCTGAATTAGCTTTAAGAGAAGCTGCAAAACATAAATTAATTGATTATATTCCTGGAGAAAAAGATTTTGAAATAAAAGGAGAATTAAATGAAAATACCTTAAAGGGCACAAGGCAAAAACAAGCTCTGAAAAAAATTAAGGAAAATGTTTTAGATAAATTTGAATTTGGAACAGGTGTTCAAGAAGTTTTAAACAAAGCTGTTTTTGAGTTGCTTGGTTACATTGCTATTTTTCCAGCAAGTGCAAATAAACTTGGAGATAGCAAAGGAAATATTTTGCCAGATTGCTTTTTACTTCCTCCTAAATCCACTGCCTTAGATTTTGCTTATTTTTTGCATACTGATTTTGGAAAAAATTTTATTAAAGCTATTGATGCACGTTCAAAAAAAGCTGTTGGAAAAAAATATGAATTAAAAAATAGAGATGCTTTAGAGATTGTTACAAGATAATTATTCTCCATTATCATTATTTTTATAAACTTCTTTTTTTTTCTTATAAAATGTTTCACATAATTGAATCGCAACAATTTTCTCCCGAAGTTCTTTTTCAATTATTTAAAAAAGCTGATGAATTAAGAAAAAATTGTGATAGCCATCTTAAAGGAAAAGTCATGACTACTTTATTTTATGAACCAAGTACAAGAACTAGATTAAGTTTTGAATCAGCTATGTTAAAACTAGGGGGAGAAGTAATGGGAACTGAAAATGCTAAAGAATTTTCTTCTATTGTTAAAGGAGAATCTTTAGAAGATAGTATAAGAGTTATTTCAAAATATTGTGATTGTATTGTTATGAGACATAGTGAAGAAGGGTCTGCTAAAAAAGCCTCTGAATTTAGTAAAATTCCAGTTATAAATGCAGGAGATGGAAAAGGTCAACATCCCACCCAAGCATTATTAGATGTTTATACAATCTATAGAGAATTTGGAAGAATTAATAATTTAAAAATAGCCATGGCTGGAGATTTAACATCTGGTAGAACAGTAAGATCTTTATGTTATTTATTAGGTAAATTTAGCGATATAGAAATAATTTTTGTTTCCCCTGAAAATCTAAAAATTAGTGATGACATAAAAGATTATCTAAAAAAACATAATATAAAATTTAGAGAAGAAGAAAATTTGAATAAAATTCTTCCAGAAATTGAAATTATTTATATGACTAGAATTCAAAAAGAAAGAATGAGTCTACAAGATTATGAAAAAGCAAAGGGAAAATTTGTTATTAATGAAGATAATCTAGATTTAATTAAAAAAAATTCTAGAATTATGCATCCTTTACCACATATTGAAGAAATTGATTTGCCAATAAATATTGAAGAAAATGACAAAAGAATTGCTTATTTTAGACAAGCTGAAAATGGCTTATTTATAAGGATGGCTTTATTAAATCTTATCTTGAATAATAAATCTTAATTCACTAAAACTTATAAGTAAAAATGTGTTAGGTCTTTAAAAATTAAAGATGAAAATACAAATTGTAAACACTAATGATGAAATTATAGGATTAAAAGACTGTGGAAACTTAGATTATAAAAAAGACATCTATAGAGCTTCAGCATTATGGATAACTAATTCTAAAGGAAAGATACTCTTAGCAAGAAGATCCTACTCAAAAAAACAAAATCCTGGAAAATGGGGCCCTGCTGTTGCAGGAATTATTGAAGATGGAGAAACATATGGTAGTAACATAACCAAAGAAGCAGAAGAAGAATTAGGGTTAAAAAAGATTAAGCCAAAAAAAAGCATAAAGAGATTAGAAAAAGGGGAGTATAAGCATTTCACACAATGGTTCATACTTAAATCTGATTTAAAATTAGAAGACTTAAAAGTTAATAAAGAAGAAGTAGCAGAAGTTAAATGGTTTACTAAAAAAGAAGTTCTAAAATTAATAGAAACCAATTCAGATGAAGTATTAAAAGGAATAAAAAAATGGATTAATTTATTTTAAAATGAAATATGAATTCGCCCCAGATTTGCAGGAAAAAGCAGAAGAAATCTCTAAACTTTTATTTCCACATATAATTATTGAAAGAGTTAAATGTTTTAGAAGTTATGGAACTTCTTCAAAAGGAACAATTGCAAGATGCCATACCATAGGAAAATTAATGCAAAAAACTATTGGGGTTAAGGCACATTATGCTTTGGAATTTTTATCTGAAAGATTTGACAAATTTAATGAAAAAGAAAAATTAAAAATTATAATTCACGAGTTAATGCATATACCTCATACTTTTGGAGGAGGATTTAAACATCATAATCATGTTACAAATAGAAATGTTAATATCATGTATGAAAAATTTGAGAGTTTAAGAAAAAGAGATTTAAATGAAGATAAAAAAAATTGGTTTTAAAAATAAAAAGAGGGAAGTTAATCTTCTTGTTAATGAGTGTAATATGCTAGAAAGAATTAGAGGTCTTATGTTTAGAAAAAATAATGCAGATTTGATTTTATTATTTAATTTTAAAAAACAGGTTGAATGGAGAATTCATTCTTATTTTGTATTTTTTGATTTTTTAGCAGTTTGGACTGATGATAAAAACAATATTATTGAGAGAAAAATTGTTAAACCATTTACATTATCTATTAAACCAAAAAAATCATTTTATAAATTAATTGAAATACCGATTAATAAAAAAAATAAAAAAATTATTCACTTCTTCGTCGGGAAAAGAAACATTTAAATACATAAATTAATTATAATAACTAATCTTATCGAAGAGGATTTTAATTTATATTCATCCACCCTTTGTGTTTGAAATAATTAAATAAAAAAAGGAGGTAAAAATGGGTAAAGTAATTGTTAAGAATGTCGTTAAAAGAAAAAAAGGATATTTGTATTATTTAGATGGTAAAGGTAATGTCTGTGAAGCAAAAATGGCTCGTGGTGGAAAGAGAAAGAAAAAAGCTGTGAAAAAGAAAGTTGCGAAAAGAAAAGCACCAGCGAAAAAGAAAGTTGCGAAAAGAAAACCAGCTAAGAAAAAAAGAAGATAATTCTTCATTTAATTTTTATTTTTTTAATTAATTTTATATACTTATTCTATATTTTTTATTTATGATTGTTTTAGGAATTGAATCAACAGCACATACTTTTGGTATCGGGATAGTGGAAAATGGGAAAATTTTATCAAATATGAAAAAGACTTACACAACTAAAAAAGGAGGAATTATCCCAATAGAAGCTGCAAAACATCATAAAAAAAATAAAGAAGAAATTTATCTTAAAGCATTAGAAGAAGCAAAAGTCAAAGAAAGTGAAATAAATGTAATTGCTTTTTCTCAAGGTCCTGGGTTAGCACCTTGCTTGATTGAAGGAATGAAATTTGCTAAAGAACTCTCATTGAAATTAAAAAAACCAATAGTTCCTGTTAATCATTGTATTGCTCATTTAGAAATTGGAAGAACTACTGGAGCACACCACGGGCGTACCCCGAAAGATTTTAAGAAAAAATCTTTACAAGGGGCAAAAAATCCAGTTATGCTTTATGCCTCTGGAGCAAACACACAAATAATTGCTTATGCTTCTGGAAAATATAGAATTTTTGGAGAAACTCTTGATATTGGTGTTGGAAATTTTATTGATAATTTTGCAAGATACCTTGGAATTGGTTTTCCAGGAGGCCCTAAAATAGAAAAACTTGCTAAAGAGGGCCGAAATTACATTGAGCTTCCCTATAAAGTCAAAGGAATGGATATTGTATTGTCGGGAATTTTAACAAATTTAAGGCAGAAAATTGAATCAGGAAACTTAGATATTCAGTCAATGCGACTTCCTTCGGAGGCAAAAAAAGAAGTTACCCATCCACACCAAAAAGGAGAGATTAATAAGAGGAACCTTAGACAATCTAATAACTGTGCGATTTTATCAAGGTGTTTGGAAATCGCTTTACCGCGTCGAAAAGGAGGGGTTGATAAGGGGAACCTTGGTTCCCTTTATGATTTAGTTTATTCAATGCAAGAAACTGTTTTTGCTATGCTTGTTGAAGTTTCTGAAAGAGCTTTAGCACATACGGAAAAAAATGAACTTCTCTTAGGAGGAGGTGTTGCTTGTAATAAAAGACTTCAGGAAATGTGCAAAATAATGTGTAAAGAAAGAAATGCTAAATTTTTTTGTCCTGAAAATTCACTTTTAGTTGACAATGGAGCAATGATTGCTTTTCTTGGCGAGATAATGTTTAATTCAGAAATAAAATTTTCTTTTGAAGATTTAGATAAGATAGATATAAAACCAAGACAAAGAACAGATGATGTAAATGTTACATGGAAATAAAATTTATAAATAAAAAGAATTTTTTATTTTTATGAATAAAGCTTTTTTTATAGATAAAGATGGAACTTTAGTTGATAATTCAGAATATCCTAAAGTTATTCCTTCTGATAAACTATTAGAAAATGATATTATTGAAGGATTGAAACATATCCAAGGAAAAGGTTACAAATTATTTATTGTTTCAAATCAACCTTGGATTTCAAAAAAAATTATGATGAAAGAAGAAGTAGATCAAATTTTTGATAGTTTAATAAAAAAATTAAATGATTTAGGAATAAAAATTGAGGACTATTTTTATTGCCCTCATCAATCATCTGATAATTGTGATTGTAGAAAACCAAAACCAGGAATGATAATAAAAGCTAAAGAAAAATATAACATAGACTTATCAAAATCATTTATAATTGGTGATACTGATAAAGACATTTGTTCAGGAAATGAAGCAGGAATGAAAACCATTCTTGTAGAAACAGGATTTGATGAAAAATTCAAAAATATAGTTAAGCCAACATATATTCTTAAAAACCTTAATGAAATTATAAAAATATTATGAATGAAAATTTAAACAGAGGTTTTGATATTCCTTTAGGTGAACTTGAAGAAAAAATAGGTGCTGGAATAAATAGGGATTTACAAAGGTATGGGAGAATAATTCCATTGAAAGAGATATCTAGAATAAATCATATAGCATATTTCAAGGAAGATGTTTTTGATGCATTAATAAGGAAAATTCCTCTTAGGGGAACAGATATTTTTCCTTATAAAGATTCACGTATAAAGACTTTTAATAGAGATTCTGAAGGGCTTGAAATTGGACAAACTTTTGTTCTTAGAAAAAAAATATTATCAATTATGGAAGCATTTTCCAAAGGAAAAGGACATTTATTTGAAGGATTTATTTCAAACGGATTATCAAAAATGACCCCTTTACAAGTTTATGGTGTTGATATGGAAGGGAATAGAGCAATAGCTTTTTATGTACCTTCAATAGTTGAAATTCATAATGACAGCGCAATTCTCATTGACGGAATTCATAGAGCTACAATATGCAATGCAGGAGGAACAAGTACTAAAGCAATACATATACAAGATGTTAATGCAAAATTACCTTTTGACCCTATTCTATGGGGAAGTGCTGAAATGGTTGATGTCAAGCCTCCAATAAATGAAAGGTATGTTAATCTTAGAAAAGAATTTTTTAGAGATTTAAGTGCTGTTGGCATTGATGGTTAATTTTGAAATAATCTAAGAAAACTTTATAAATCAATCTTTATCTTAATACTTATCCGATGACTTTATGGAGGATTTCCTTCTATCGGTTAGAACAAAATGGATGTATATAATTTAATTGAAAGGGCAAGAAGAACAGGTAAAATTGAAAAAGGTACAAACGAAGTTACAAAAGCAATTGAAAGAGCTACTGCAAAATTTGTTGCTTATGCTTCAGATGTAGATCCTAAAGAAATAGTCCAGCATATCTCTATTTTATGCAATGAAAAGAAAATTCCATGTCAAGAAGTTGACAGTAAACAAAAACTTGGAATTGCAGCAGGCTTGCCTGTTTCAGCATCTTCTATTGCAATAATCGAACCAGGAGAAACAGAAGCTGAAATTAATTCTTTAAAATAAAATGGCGAAAACACAAAAAGTAAAAGAAAAATCTCAACAATCTTCTAAAAGAAAAGATAAAATTACCGGAGAAAAAGCAGTGCCTGCACTTGTTCAAGAAGTTATTGGAAGAACTGGTTTTAGAGGGGAAGTTATTCAAGTTAAATGCCTTGTTCAAGATGGAAAAGACAAAGGAAGAATAATGAGAAGAAATGTTAAAGGACCTATTAAACCAGGAGATTTCTTAATATTAAGAGAAACAGAAATAGAAGCAAGAAGAATTAAATCAAAAGTTACAAAGGGAACTTATACTTAAAATGAATCAAGATTTATCCGTGAATGAAATAGATGCATCAAAAAAAGGAGTTCTGGAAATTAAGGTAAACCAAGGAAATTCAAAAGAATATATTGGGAAAATTAAAGAAATGCTTCAAGATAAAGGATATGATGTAACTAGAACTATAAGATATGGAAATATTTACCGTATTCATTTTACAGAAGGAGTTCAAGATGCCTAAATGTGTTTATTGCGGAAAACAATATGAATTTCCTAGAGGAACAACTATTGTAACAAATAAAGGAAATATTAATTATTTATGTTCTTCAAAATGCAGAAAAAACATGGCTATGAAACGAAGAAAAGTACGTTGGGTGACAAAGAACAAAAAAGAAGAGAAAAAGTAAATTTCCAATTTTCTCGTCTTAAAAAGCCTAAATTTAAGGGGCAAGGTTTTTAAAGAATGTTTCATTTTTTATATTAAGAACATTTCTCGTCGAGGAAATCTTTAAAATAAATTTTTACCGAAGATAAAAATGACAAAACAAAAATTATATAGTGCAGAATCTATTCAAGTACTTGAAGGACTTGAAGGAGTAAGAAAAAGACCAAGCATGTATATAGGTTCAACAGGAAAAGAAGGAGTACATCATTTAATTTACGAAGCTGTTGATAATTCTGTTGATGAAGCACTTGCAGGATTTTGCACAAAAATAAAAATTTCATTAAACAAAGATGGTTCTGCAACAATTGAAGATAATGGTAGAGGTATTCCAGTTGATATACACCCAAAATATAAAATTTCCGCAGTTGAAGTAGCATTAACTAAATTACACGCTGGAGGAAAATTCGACCAGAAAACATATGCAATTTCAGGAGGTCTTCACGGAGTTGGAGTTTCTGTTATCAATGCTTTATCTAAAAAACTAATTATTGAAATAAAAAGAGGGGGAAATATATACAAACAAGAGTATTCAAGAGGAAATCCAGAAACAAAATTAAAAATCATTGGAAAAACCAATCAAGATGATACAGGAACAAAAATAACATTTTGGCCTGATGAAGAAATTTTTTCTGTAATAAAATTTGATTATAGCTTTTTAGAAACAAGACTTAGAGAAATAGCTTTCTTAAATGCAGGTTTAAAAATAATCTTAAATGATGAAATAAAAAATAAAAAACAAGAATTTCTTTATTCAGGAGGATTAATTGAATTCATAAAATGGATAAATAAATCAAAAGAAGCTTTGCACAAACCAATTTATTTTAAGAAAGAAATAAAAGATGCATTGATAGAAATTTCTATACAATACAATAGTAGTTATCAGGAAAATATATTTGGTTTTGTAAATACAATTAACACTGTTGAAGGTGGGACACATGTATCTGGTTTTAAAACAGCTGTAACCAGAGTTATCAATGATTATGCAAAAAAAAGGGGAGGGTTAAAAAATGACAATTTAACAGGAAATGATGTAAGAGAAGGATTAACAGCAATTTTAAATTTAAAAATTTCAGATCCTCAATTTGAAGGGCAAACAAAAACAAAACTTGGAAACTCAGAAATAAAAGGTTTTGTTGATTCTATTGTAACATCCTCTTTATCTGAATTTTTTGAAGAAAATCCATCAATTGCAAAAAAAATTATTTCGAAATCATTAGATGCTGCAAAAGCAAGACTAGCTGCAAAAAAAGCCAAAGAATTAGTAAGAAGAAAAAATGTATTTTCACTCGGAGGCTTGCCTGGAAAACTTGCTGATTGTTCAAAAAAAGGTTCAGAAGATACAGAACTTTATATTGTTGAAGGAGATTCTGCAGGAGGTTGTTTTTCTGGAGAAACTCAAGTTGCTCTTGTTGATGGAAGAAATATTTCTTTTAAAAAATTAATTCAAGAAGATAAGGAAGGAAAAGAAAATTTTTGTTATACTATGAAAGAAGACAGGGGTATTGGTGTTGAAAAAATTAATGCCCCAAGAATTACTAAAAAAAGTGCAGAAGTTATTAAAGTTATTTTGGATAACGATAAAGAAATTATTTGTACTCCAGACCATAAATTTATGTTGAGAGATGGAAGTTATAAAGAAGCTCAAAATTTAGATAAAGAAGATTCATTAATGCCTTTGCATAAAAGACTTTCTAAGATTGGTGGAAGAATAACTATTGATGGTTATGAAATGGTTTGGGATCAAAATAAAACTTGGATTTTTACTCATTTATTAGCTGATGAATATAATTTAAGAAATGGGATTTATCTAAAAGAACAAGGAAACCATAAACATCATATTGATTTTAATAAATTAAATAATAATCCTATAAATATTATTAGAATGGCTAAAGAAAATCATTTAATATTACATACACAGCATATTGAAAAAACATTGCATAGAGAAGATGTGAAAGAAAAAGCAAGACAGTCTCATCAAACTTTGGAATATAGGAAAAAAATAAGTGAATGGGCAAAACAACCAGAAGTAAATAAAATGCTTTCAGAAAGATCTAAAAAACAATGGGAGAATAATGAATATAAAAATTTTATGAAAAATAAGTTTAAAGAATTTTGCAAAGATAATTCTAAATATATTGAGTTGAATAAAAAAATCTTGTATGAAGCACAAAAAAAATATTGGTCTAATACAGATAATAGAAAAAAAGCATCAAATAAAATTAAGAAATTTTTTGAAGAGAATCCAGATGCAAAAGACTATCTCTCTCTGATTGCAAAAAAACAATGGGAAAACAAAGATTTAATTGTCTGGAGAAGTCAAAAAACAAAAGAACAGTGGACACCTGAATTTAGAATTAAAAGAAAACAAGCTCTTGATAAAACTTACTATAATAAAACAATTAAATTAATGAAAAAAGTTTTGGAACAGAAGGGGTCTTTGGATAATTTTGATTCATTGAGAAAAGAAAATAATGATAAGAGTATTTTAAGCATGAATACTTTTTGTAGTAGATATTTTAAGGATAATTTTATGGAAATGTGGGAAAGTGTAGAAAATTATAATCATAAAATAAAGAGAATTGAACGATTGAATAAAAAAATTGATGTTTATGATATTGAGGTTCCTATTACTCATAATTTTGCTTTGGCTTCAGGAATTTTTGTTCATAATAGTGCAAAACAAGCTAGAAATAAAGAGCTTCAAGCAATTCTCCCACTAAGAGGAAAAGTCTTAAATGTTGAAAAATCAAATCCTTCTAAAGTTCTATCTGTTGAACATATAATGGATCTGATTACTGCAATAGGGACAGGTGTAGGTGAACAGTTTGATATAAATAAACTCAGGTATAATAAAATTGTCCTCATGGCTGATGCAGATGTTGATGGAGAACATATAAAAACTTTACTTCTAACATTCCTCTTTAGATTTATGCCTCATTTGATTGAAAATGGAAATATTTATGTCGCTTTACCTCCTTTATATAGAATAAGAAAGAAAAAAGATTATTATGTTTACTCTGATAAAGAACTCAAAAAAATTATGGAAAAGTTTGGAACAGTAAATGTTACAAGATTTAAAGGTTTAGGGGAAATGTCTTCCACTCAATTATGGGAAACAACAATGAATCCAAAAACAAGAAAAATCAAAAAAATCTTTATTGAAGATGCTGTTGAAGCTGATCGTGTGTTTAGTATGCTTATGGGAAGTGATGTTGCTTCAAGAAAAAATTTTATCTCAGAAAATGCAAAGGAGGCAAATTTAGATATATGAATGAAAAAAATTTACCAATAGATAAATTAAGCAAAGAAATAATCTCTAAAATAAAAATGATAGTTTTTGATGTAGATGGTGTAATAGTTCCAAAAGGAACTAAGATAAAACAAGACGAAAATTCGCTAATGATAAATATAAAAAAAATTCCTTTTGAACAAATAGCAATGATTAAAGAACTTTATGAAAAAGGTTTTCATTTAAATATAAGTTCTGGGCGTGGTTTGTACATGCTACAAAATATGTTTAGAGAAGTTTTACCTTTTGTCAGCTTAACATTTGAAAATGGAAGCGCTACATGGCATAAAGGAAAGATACATCAGCACATCAATAGCTTTGAAAAATTAAAAGAAGTTCATACAAAATTGATTAAAGTTAAAGACAACAAAATAAAAGGATTTGAACCAAAAGAATTCATAATTACAATTCATTGCACTGATAGAGTTGAAGAAATAGAAAAAATTATTAGCAATTATAAAGATTTATATGGATTATGGAACGGGGAAGCTTATGATATTGGAATTAAAAGTGTGCAAACAAAAGCATTGGGTGTTGAAAGTTTAATGGAATTATTAAAACTTAATAAAGAACAAGTAATGGCTATTGGAGATAATTACAATGACAAAGAACTTTTAGAAGCGTCTGGAATTACCATATCAGCAGACAAAGAAATATTAGATGGGAATTTTTATATAGCTTTAAATGAAAATAAATTACCAGCACATGTTTTAATGAATAAAATTTTATCAGAAATATAAAATGCCTGAAGAAACAAAAAGACCATGGGGAGAATATGAAGTTCTATCAAAAACAAAAATAATAGTTATTAAACCCAATAAGAAATTAAGTCTTCAATATCATAATGAAAGGGACGAGTATTGGAGAATTGTACAAGGAAAAGGGTGGGTTAAAATAGGAGATCTTAAAAAAGAAATATCATCTGGAGAAGAGTTTAATATACCAAGAAAGACGGTTCATAGAATTGGGGCTTACAGTGAAGGGCTAATATTTGTTGAAGTAGCCACTGGAAATGTTAATGAGGATGATATTGTAAGATTAGAAGATGATTATAATAGAATAAAAAATGGAAAAAATAAATAAAAAATTAGTTTTCATAGCAATAATTACATTTTTGTTAATTGTTAGTGCAGGATTTTTTATAACTAAATTTAGTAGAATCAATTCAAAAGTCATTGATGATGGAAACTTATTTTCTGAAGACTTTTTTTCAGGAGATAACTGTAGATGTTTTGAGCGAGAAAAACCAAAATGCAGTGGAGAATTTGAACTTGATGAAGAAAGAAAACTCTGTGTAAATGGAAAAGATGTTACAAGTATTTTATTAGGTTGCTCAAAATATGAATGTTCTGGACAAGTTTATAGTTTTAATTTTGATACTAAAAAATGGGAAATAAAAGAATAAGATGGCAAAAAAAGAAAAATTAAAAACACCGAACTGGGTTTTGGAAGGATATGATTCTGAAGAAGCCTATGATAAAGCTAAAGGGAAAAGTGTGAAAAAAAAAGGTAAAACATTCAAGCTAAAAAGATGTCCTGAATGTGGAAGTGATAATGTAA
>CAYFIZ010000003.1:0-5481 GCA_964343325.1 Candidatus Woesearchaeota archaeon | reverse complement strand
ATTAATTTTGATATTGATGATGAGAATTCTTTTTTAATAAATTATATCGAAGAAGGTGAAGAATGAAAGCAATAGCAAAATGTCCTAAATGTGAAGAAACAATAACAACAGATTGTAGGGGTTGTATAGAAGGAAATTCATATGGATGTTCTGAACATGGAGAAAAATTTCACAAATGTCAAGAAAATGATAATATCATTGAAGATGTTAAATGGAAAAAAGTTCCGGAAGATGAAAAAGAATTAAAAGAAATTGAGGAAGAAAAATGACAGAAGAAAAAAATTCTATTGTAGAAGATAAAAATATAATTAATACAGAAGTTTCAGAAGAAATGAAAAAAGCATATTTAGATTATGCTATGTCAGTTATTGTTTCTCGTGCACTTCCTTCAATTGAAGATGGATTAAAACCAGTTCAAAGAAGAATTCTTTATGCAATGAATCAAATGGGCTTGAAACCAAATACTCAAACAAAAAAATCTGCAAGAGTTGTCGGTGAAGTTATGGGAAAATATCATCCTCATGGAGACAGCTCTATTTACGAAGCAATGGTAAGAATGGCTCAAAATTTCTCCTTAAGATATCCTTTAGTTTTTGGACAAGGTAATTTTGGATCGATTGACGGAGATAGTGCTGCTGCAATGAGATATACTGAAACCAAACTAGAAGAACTAAGTTACGAATTATTAGAAGACATTGATAAAGAAACTGTTAAATTTATTCCTAACTATGATAGTTCGACAAAAGAGCCAATATTACTTCCAGGCAAGCTCCCTACATTATTACTTAATGGGGCAACAGGAATTGCAGTTGGAATGGCAACAAATATTCCACCACATAATTTAACAGAAGTTTGCGATGCCATAATTTCTTATCTAAAAAAACCCGAGACTTCAATAGAAGAACTTTGTCAAATAGTTACAGGTCCTGATTTTCCAACAGGAGGCACTGTTAATGGAGACATGCTTGAATTATATAAAACTGGGAGAGGAAGACTTACAATAAGAGGTAAAACAATTGTTGAAACAATGAAAAACAAAGAAGCTGTTATAATAACAGAAATTCCATATATGTTAAATAAAACAACTTTAATTGAACAAATCGCTAAGATCATTCAAGACAAAAAAATAAAAGATGTTTCTGATTTAAGAGATGAATCCTCAAAAGGAAAAATAAGAATTGTAATTGAATTGAAAAGAGGTGCAAATTCAAAATTTGTAATTAATGCCTTGCATAAATACACAAGATTACAAGATTATTTTAATGTTAATTTTCTTGCTTTAGTTGACAGACAGCCAAAAATTCTAAATTTAAAACAAGCAATTGAAGAATATATAAAATATAGAAAAACAATAATAATTAATAGATCAAAATATGAACTAAAAAAAGCAAAAGATAGACAGGAAATTTTAGATGGTTTATTAATTGCTTTAAAAAATATTGATGAAATTATTTCTTTGATTAAAAAATCAAAAAATACTGCAGAAGCTTCGGAAATTCTAATTGAAAAATACAATTTAAATAAAAGACAATCTCAAGCTGTTTTAGAAACAAAGTTACAACAATTAACTTCTCTTGAACAAGACAAGTTAAAAAGAGAATATGAAGATTTAAAGAATAAAATTTCTGAACTTGAAAAAATCCTTGGTGATATTAAAGAAGTTTTAAGAATAATTATTAAAGAAGTTACTGAATTAAAGAAAAAATATGGAGATAATAGAAGAACACAAGTATTACAAAGAATAAGTGAAATTTCTGAGAAAGATTTGGTTCAGAAAAAAGAAGTTGTTATAACAATAACTGAAAAAGGCTATACAAAAAGAATGGATGTTAAAAGTTATAGAGAGCAAAAAAGAGGGGGTAAAGGAATTATTGGAAGTAATTTAACAACAGGAGATTTTGTGAAAAAAATTCTAACTTGTTCAACCCATGATTATTTAATGTTCTTTACAACAAGAGGAAGAGTATTATGGCTAAAAGCATATGAAATTCCAGAAGCAGAAAGATATAGCAAGGGAAAAGCAATTGTTAATCTTTTGAATTTAAGAAATGAAAAAATTACAAATGTTATTTCAGTAAGAAATTTTGAAGATTATTTATTTATGGCTACAAGCAAAGGAATTGTTAAAAAAATTTCACTTGGAAATTTCTCAAAACCAAGAGCTTCTGGAGTAAAAGCCATAAAATTACCTGAGGACAACTCTGATTTTTTAATTGATGTCAAACTTGTAAAAAAGAATCAAGAAGTCTTGCTTGCAACAAAAAAAGGACAAGCAAATAGATTTAATAGTGATAATATTAGAAGTATGGGAAGAGCAAGTTATGGTGTTGCAGGAATAAAGCTTAAAGATGATGATGAAGTTATGAGTCTTGAAATTTTAGACACTCAAGCTGTTTTAACAATAACAAAAAATGGTTTTGGAAAAAGAACAAATGTAAATGACTACAGAAAAACAGCGCGCGGAGGAAAAGGTGTAATTAATTTAAAAGTTTCTGAAAAAACAGGAGATATTGTTACAACTATTGCTGTTAATAATGAAGACAATATAATAATAACAACTGCAAAAGGAATTGTAATAAGAACTTCATTAAAGAATATAAGAGTTATGGGACGTGCAACACAAGGAGTAAAAATTGTCAAGCTTCAAGAAAAAGATTATGTTACTGATTTAATAAGGGTTCAGGATTTTAATAATGAATAAGTGTATTTATTTCTAAGTGATAACAAATAGAAAGATTTATAAATTTAGAATTATTTATTTTTGTTAATAAAATAATAAATATAAAATGAGTTTAATAAAAAAATTAGGATATGCATCTTTATTAGTTGGAACAATGTTTTTATCAGCTCCTACTAAAAGCGCATTAACAAACCCAGAAATAGAAATGGTTGGGAAACCAAGAAATGTTAAGGTGGAAGATGAATATCTAAAAGCCAATATACTTGATAGGGATGGTGATGGGATTTTAGATATGATAATAATCAGAAATAAAAAAAATGTGGATAAAGGAAGAACAGTAATTAAAAATACATTCACTAGTAAAAATTACAAAGGTTCTCTTAAAAAATATTTCAAAACATTTAAAGTTTATTATTGTGAAAAAGACTGGGACTGGGAATGTATAAATGTTAGTTCAAATAAAGATGTAGAGAATTATCAAAAAATTCTCTTTGATAAAAGATAAGATTTTAATCAAAACTTTCACTTCTCTTCCAATTTCTAATATTACTCAAAAGGTAATTGCTTTTCAAAGGATTTATTTCCAAAACCAGGACAAATCTGCTTGTATTCACACCAAAATATTTAAATACTAAGTAAGAGTGTTCTTACTATGGATGATATTAATGTAACTAAAATAAGCTCTAAAGGACAAATTGTTTTACCTTTTGATATGAGAAAAGATTTTAAAGAGGGTGAAAAATTAGTTGTTATTAAAAATAAAGATCAGATAATTCTTAAGAAAGTCAAAGATTTTGACAAGAATGTTGAAGAAGATTTAGAATTTGCAAGGAAAACTGAAGAAGCTTATAGAAGACATGAAAGAGGAGAATTTATTTCTATGGATGGCGATGAGTTCTTAAAAGAACTTGAAAAATGGTGAAAATTATTTACGACGATAAATTCAAAAAATTCATTTCTAAAACAAAAGATAATTTGTTTATGTTAAAAATTAAAAAACAAATTCGTAAAATAATTCAAAATCCAGAAATTGGAAAGCCAATGAAGAATGTAAGAAAAGGAACACGTGAAATTTATGTTTCTCCATTCAGAATATCTTATGTTTTTCATAAGAATAAAGATACAATAGAATTTTTAGAAGTTTATCACAAAAAGAAACAATGAATATCTAAAAGATTATGTTACTGATTTAATAAGGGTTCAGGATTTTAATAATGAATAAGTGTATTTATTTCTAAGTGATAACAAATAGAAAGATTTATAAAGTGTATATATTTAATACATTGATGTTAAAAAGAATAAAACATTACGATCGAGACTATGGAGACTTAATTGGACAAAGTCAAGAAAGTATAAACTCTGTTATTGGTAGAAAAATTGAAGAAAGATTTGGTCCCTACAAAAACCTTTCAATAAATCTAAAAAACAAAGTAGATTCATTTTATAAATTGATGAAGGTAGATGATGATACTCTTAGAAGGGGCAGTAGCAATAAGAGAGTCTTAGTTGGTGATTCAGCTTACGCCGTTGCAAGAAGACATAATAGGATACAAATGGCTAACAGAAAGATGAGTAAACAAACTTATGTTTTTCTTATAAATGGAAAACAAACCCCTAATTCCAATTTCAAATCAAGCATATTAGGAAGAATTATTGATTTTCCACGAATTGCCAAAGGCAAAAGGAAACCCTCTCTAGATGAAATTGAAATGCATCCAGATGAAAATTTCCCTTATCAAGCAAGATTTGGTAAATGGGCATCCCTTTAATTATCTTCAGAGAAATTTAGAAGAAGTTATTAAAATTTAGAATAATTAAATTATTTTTTCACCTTATTTCAACTTATAATACTCATTTAAACTCAATTGTTTTTCAGGAGGCTTATTTCCAAAACCAGGGCAAATTTGTTTGTACTCACACCAATTACATAATGCAGATTTTTTATGAGGAAATTCCATTGTTAATCCTATTTCTTTAATCAATTGCAAAGTTTCTTGTTTAAGTTGTTTAAGTTGCTCATCAGTTCTTTTTGAATGGAGTTTTTTATTAAACGACAAATAATGCCACACCAATATAACTTTTTTTTCATCTCCAAACATTTCTTTAATTGCAATTGAATATAATGCAAGTTGCCTATCTTTGTCTAAAAATTCTTGTCTCGGCAAATTGTTAGATGTTTTATAATCATGAACTTCATATTCTTCTGTATCTAAATTATAAACAAGCCTATCAATAAACCCTCTTATTTTGTATTCCCCATTTTCATCTAAATCAAAAATAATTTCTTTTTCCACTTCAATAGTATTATCATCAAATGGTTTATACCTCATATAATAATCAATTAAAAATTGGATTCCTTTATTAAAATAATCTGCCACAGTCATTTGTTTTTTAACAATTAGAATTTCTTCTTCATATTCTTCTTTCCAAATTTCTGAATATTTTACAATAACTTCATCAATTGTAGGAACTCTACCTTTTTTTACTTGATTATAAAGCCATTCAAGTACACTATGAACAACACTTCCAAGATGAGATTCAATTGTTTTCTCAATATCAGGAATTATGTTATCAATATACCTAAATTTATATTTAAGCTTGCATTGCTCAAAAGTGCTTAATCTTGAATGAGAAAATATTGACATTTTAATTACAAAAAAAGAATACTTAAAAACTTTTACAAAGTTTTTTGATATAAAATCAACAATATTAATTATTCAATTTGCCTCTATTAAATAATCTCTACTCGACCATTCAATAGCAGATATTAATTATTCAATTTGCCTCTATTAAATAATCTC
>CAYFIZ010000002.1:23410-39349 GCA_964343325.1 Candidatus Woesearchaeota archaeon | reverse complement strand
AATCTCTCTCTGATGTTGCTTCGGAAACTTCTCTAATTTCCTCGTGTCCTTCAGATGCCATTGTAAATCCTGCAAATAATATAATCATTAGAACCAAAAAAATATTTTTCAAGAATTTTAATTTCATTTTAACCTCTTTAATTTAATATATCTTATTACTTTTAAATGTAATTATGAACGCCGCCACCAGGAATCGAACCTGGACGTCCGAAGACCCTGGGCTCAAACCAGGTGCAATACCATTCTGCGCATGGCGGCATAAAAATTCGAAAGAAAAGACATTAAAAAACATTTCCATCATGAACTTTTGTCTAATTTTAAAATTTTTAGGATGAGAACAAATTCTTCAAAAATTTCTTAAAATAAAATGGCTTTCTCAATTTTACTTTAATCAACTTATTATCTTTATCATAAATTTCATACTTTATCTTAGGTTTTTCCTTAACTTCTGAAACTTTCTCAGAAACTTCTTTAATTTCCTTGTGTGCCTGTTCAATTGCTCTTTCAATATCTGTTCTTGAATATTTCTGTTGAATTAGCGCCCATTTCAATGATTCCTCTGTATAACCTTTTGATAAATTTTTCTTTAAGTATTCAACAAGTTGTTTTCTATAACCTGCTACCATAGATAAAAAAAGAATCAAAAGTTTAAAAATATATCAATTTATCTTGATTATCTTTTCTTTATTATAAAATTTAATTGCTTCATTTAACCTTGTTTTTGTCTCAGAATAAAGTGTTAAAATTTTTTGTCTTTTTTCTACTTTTTCCCCATTATGAAAATACAAATAAATACCTGAAGATTTATCAACAGGACATCCTAAAATTCTTGCTAAAGAAATTATCTTTTTATTATTTATTTCTTTAATTTTCCCTGATTTTTTAGCAAAAACATCTTTTTTGAATTTTGATTGTTTAATTTTTTCCAAATTTCCCCCTTGAATTTTAATGATTTGCTTAAATTTTTCAAATGCCTTTCCTGACCTTAAGATTTCCTCTGCCAACTCAATTCCTTTTTTATTTTTTGTTTTACCGGTTAGATTAAATATTTCTCCTGCAAGAAAAACTGATTTTTTTTCCAAGTCTTTTGGACCTTGCTGGTTTGAATCTAAAACTTTTACAATATCAATTAACTCCAATGCAGGACCTATTCCATTACCAATTGGCTGGTTTCCTTCAGTCAAAACAATTTTTATCTTCTTATCAAAATGTTTTGCAAGTTTTGTAAATTTATTTTTTAATTCGTTTGCTTTTTCTTTATTAACTTTAGCACCTTTACCATAAGGAATATCTATGACAATATATTTACTTCCAACTGCAAATTTTTTTGACATAATTGAAGCAATTAATTGGGATTTGGGATCTATTTTCAGTATTTTCTCTATTTTTATTATTTTTGAATCAGCAGGCACCATTCCTAGAGACCCTCCCCAAACCATGAAAGCATTTGTTTTCTTTAGAATTTTTTGAAGCTCTTCTACTGAAAATTCAACTTTTGCAACAGTCTCAATTACATCAACTGTTCCTGCTTCACTAGTTATTGCTCTTGATGAAGTTTTTGGGAATGTTAATCCAGCAGCAGAACATATTGAAATAACTATTGGTGTGGTCCTGTTTCCAGCAATACCTCCTATTGAATGCTTATCGACAACAAATTCTTTTTTTATTTTAAGCTTATTTCCAAATTTTAATATTGCCTCTGTCATATAAATTATTTCCTTGATACTCATTCCTTGCTTATACATTGCTGCGATAAAAAGTGCAATTTCAGGCTCTGACAAGGAATTGTTCGCAATATTTCTAATTATTTCAGTTATTTCTTTTTTAGTTAATTTTTTATTATTCAATTTTTTCTTGATAAAGCTCAAGCTTTTAGTTTCTTGAGAAATATTAACATCGACTTTTTGTTTAATTTTTAGACTTAATCTTTTTCTTACTTCAGATGAAACAAGAATCTCATTTTCATTAACTGAATTGCTTTCAATAGTATCAATAATAGAAGAAATTTCTTTAGGATGTTTTGATAAAGTTTTGATGGAAATTCTTCCTTGAGTATGAACCCCAAGTTTTAGAGCAGTCTTTTTGTTTAACATAACTACAGGCAATCCTGCAGACCATTTTAAAAATTTAACTTTTAATTCCATTCTAATTTATTTTCTTATAAAAATTCCCGAAATTTGTCTTCCCCTATAAACTTCCAACATTATAAGGCCATAAGCTATTATTAAAGGCCCCAGAATAAATCCTAAAATTCCAAAGAAAAATAATCCTCCAATCATCCCTATAAGAATAAGTAATGGATGCATTCGCGCTAATCTTGAGACAAAAAGAGGTCTAAGTATATTATCAATTAAACTAGAAACTACTCCAAAAAAAGTTACACCAATAGCTGGAATAGTATTTCCTGCAATAAAAAGATAAATTATAACAGGAAGCCAAATAATTGTTGTTCCTATAACTGGAAACATTCCTGCGAGAATTGCAAGAAGAGTTAAAAGCATAGCATTATTGATGCCAAAGATAAAAAATCCTATACCCACAACAATTCCTTGAATCATTCCAATTAAAATTTGCCCATAAGTAACAGAAAGTGTAATTTCTTTTGAAGATCTGAATAATTTTTCCTTAATATCTTTTGTGAAAGGAAGTAAGCTCTTTGTATATAAAACAATTTGTTCTTTTTCTTTAAGAACAAAGAAAAATGTAAAAAATACAACTACAAGCTGTAAAAAAATTGTTGGAAAATTAATTATTAATTGTGAAAGTGAATTTACCAAGGAATTAGTTGTACTAGTTACAAAAGAGTGAATTATAGAACCTATTTCTGATGAAAATGCTTCTGAAGCAAAAAAATCTGGGAAAATTGTTTTAAGAGGTGTTATAAAATCCATTTGTTGTGAGTCTAAATAAACTTCAAATGACTGCTTTACAAAAATAGGTGTTAAAAACCAAAAAGGCAAAATTATCAATAAGATTAAAAAAATACATACAATGGCGGCAGAAAGATTTTGTGATTTTGTGATTTTGAAAAACCAGTCATATACTGGCGCAAAAATAACTGTTAAAATTATTCCAACTATTATTGATAGTAAAATCGGTTTTAATATAAGAAAAGATAAAATTGCAAGAACAGAAAGTATTACTGTAAGAATTACTTTTTTTAAATATTCGTCGTCCATTTTAATTATTAGTGAATTAAATTTATAAATTTATGCTAAAAGAAAAAGTTAAAAAGGAAATTTCCATAAAATAAATATGAATTTTGTAAAAAAGATTTTTGAAGATGATGTTGATGATGAAGTTCATCAGCAATTCCAAAAATTTAGTAGAGGTGAATTTAAGAATAGGGCAATTATCAAAGCTTTAAATTCAAAAGGAAAATATAGTATTTCAACAACAGCTGAGTTTGCAAATGAGCTTGTAAAAGAAGTTGCTAAAAAATTAGGTGAAAAAAAAACAAATATTTCTGGAGCAGTTGTTTCAACTAGTGACTTAACAGGAAAATTAGATTTCATAGATAAAAAACAATTTCAAGGAGTTAAAAGATATATTATCGATAATGAAATGAATGGGGGAGAGATTATTAAGTTGATTGAAAAATTCCCAAAGGCATTTTTTGCTTTGAGTTTTAAAACTGAAAATACTGAATTGAAAATAAAACCTAAAGCTCCAAAGTCTGGGAAGCCTGGAAAAGGTGGTGAAAAACCAAAAGCTAATTTTTGTAAGTTAAAAACAAATGATAAAAATTTGGGGGAAAGTTTTGTTTTTGAAACAGAAAATTGGAGAAAAGCTGAAATAAGTCATGAGTTTATTATTGAAGATATAATTTTTCCAGAAGGTGAGAAAGATTTTTCAAAAATTAGAGAATTAGCAAAAAGAAAGGGGAAGGTCATAAGAAAAGCTGAAATTGATGGAAAAGAAGTTATTAGTGAAAAAGATTTTGTTGCTTAGAAGAGTTAAACAATATGATTTGGAAAAGGCTCTGATTTTCTTCTTTTTGTTTTTGGAACATTATATACTTCAAGATTTAATTCGTCACATCTTTGGACTAAACTACGAGGGCTTCTACGACCAGTATCTTCCATCATTTTTTCCATATCTCCCTTATATCTATTATGTAATCCTCTAAATTGTCCATCTGTTAAACCATTGTTTTGCCCTCCGCGAGGATTTGGTTTATATCCTGTAGCTTTCCACTTACGCCTTATTGTAGCAGAAGAAACAGATCTTCCAAATTTTTCCCCATATAATTCTACAGCTCTTGAAGGGCTATTACCACTTTTTTTATATAATTCTAAAATATAATTATTTTGTTCAGAAGTTAAATTCATAATTATTAATCTTAAATAAAATTTATAAATGTATTGTTTAAATTGTAATAGAAGAACTTTTAAACCTCTATTTTCTAAATATTTTATTCCAGGGTTATAAAATGTTATCCGTTATATTGAGAAATGCCTACAAAAAAATCACCGAGAAAAGGAAGTTTGCAGTTTTGGCCAAGGAAAAGAGTCAAAAAGTTTTTGCCTAGAGTTAACTGGGATGCTATTTCTACTGGAAAAAATCTCAAAGGTTTTATATGCTACAAGGCAGGAATGATGTCTGCTTCTATAAAAGATAGCACCTCTAATTCTCTAACAAAAGGAAAAAACAAAATGATTCCTGTAACAATTCTTGAATGCCCTTTAATGAAGATTTTTTCTGTAAGATTTTATAAAAATAACAAAGTTGCAAAAGAAATTCTTGCAAAAGACCTTGATAAAGAGTTAAAAAGAAAAGTTAAAATTCCAAAAACAAAGAAAGAAAATAATATTGAAAATATCAAAGATTATGATGATATAAAAATCATAGCTTATTCTCAAGTTAAAAAATCAGGAATAAAAAAAACCCCTGATTTAACTGAAATTGGATTGGCAGGAAGTGCTGAAGAAAAAATAAATTTTGTCAAAGAAAGTTTAAACAAAGAAATTTCTATTTTGGATTTTTTTGAAAAAGGACAATTAGTTGATTTAAGAGGCTTGACAAAAGGAAAAGGTCTTGCAGGTCCTGTAAAAAGATTTGGAATTACATTAAAATCCCATAAATCTGAAAAAGGAAGAAGACGCCCTGGAAGTATTGGACCATGGCATCCTGCAAGAGTTACTTTTCGCGTTCCTATGGCAGGGCAACTTGGAATGTTTACAAGAATTATTTACAATAACAAGATAATTGATTTAGGAAAATCTACTGATAAAGAATTAAAAAACATAAAAAATTTTGGAAATATTAAAACAGATTATATAATTGTTCAAGGAAGTATTCAAGGTCCTGCAAAAAGGCAATTACTTATTACCTCTCCTTTAAGGGGAACTAAAAAACAATTAAAGAAAAATTATGAATTATTGGAGTTAAGATAAAATGAATGGGAATATTAGCTATATTGTTAGAAATCTAGGAGATTTAAGAAATAGAAAATTTGGAGATAAGATATATATTTGGAGAACTGGAGATGAAGGAAGATTAGTGGAAAGAGAGATAAGAATAGAAAATAATGGAGATCATAGTTTAGAATTTGGAATCTCTACAAAACTAAAAGAGAAAAATATTATTAGACATTATATAATCGCAAAAGGCTGGGATGGTCCTTATGTAACTCACAATACCTTAATATAAAATGAAAGCAAATATAATTGATATAAATGGGAAAAAACTGAAAGAAATTGTATTACCAAATTGTTTTTCTTCTGAAATAAGAGAAGATGTAATTGCAAAAGTTCTTGAAGCGAAAAAAAGCAAACAACCTTATGGCCCTTCACCTGTTGCAGGAAATCAACATTCTGCAAGTGGTAAAATAAGACACAGAAGACATGTTTGGAAAACACATTATGGAAAAGGAATGTCAAGAATTCCAAGAAAAACAATGACAAAAAAAGGTTCTCAATTTATATGGGTTGGTGCCACTGTTCCTCATGTAAGAGGGGGAAGAAGAGCACACCCTCCAAAAGTTCTGTCAATGATTAATACAAAAAAAATAAATAAAAAAGAATTAAATTTGGCATTAATTTCAGCTATAAGTGCAACAGCTAATGAAAGAGAAGTTAAGAAAAAATATGCAAAGCTAAAAAATTCAGAAATAAAAAATCTTCCATTTATAGTTGAATCAAAAATAATTTCTTTGAAAACAAAAGAACTAATTCAAAGTTTAAAGAAAATTTTAGGAAATAATTTATTTGAAGTTATGTCAAAAAAGAAACAAGTAAGAAGTGGAAAAGGAAAATTAAGAGGAAGAAAATACAAAACAAATGCAGGATTATTAATTGTTACAGGAAAGGATGAAAAATTAAAAACAAAATCTTTGGATAATACAACTACTAAAAATTTAAGTATTATTGATTTGGCAAAAGGTAAACAAGGAAGATTAACAATTTACACTGAAAAAGCAATTAAAGAACTTGAAAATAAGTTCAATAATTCGCCCAAGCTTGGTCAAATTAAAGAATTAGGAGAAAAATTAAAATGAAGCCAATAGTTTTAGATATAGAAACAAGCGGATTAGATAAAATAAATTGTGGAATTTGGCAAATTGGTGCAATTGATTTAAATGATAAAGAAGAATTTTTAGAAGAAGCAAGAATAGATGATGAAGATTGTGTAGAAGAAGGTGCTCTAAGAGTTATAGGAAAAACAGAAGAAGAATTAAGGGATTCAAGTAAACAATCACAAAAAGAATTACTTGAAAATTTCTTTAAATGGGTTGAAACAAAAACTATGAGAAATATGTTGTGTCAAAATCCTCAATTTGATATTAGTTTTTTAGAAATAAAGGCTAATAAATATGGATTAAAAAAGACTTTTCAATTTAGGGCTTTTGATTTACATACTTTAGCGCAAACAGTTTATTTTAGTTCAAATAAAGAATTTCATGTAAGAAAAAATGAAAAAACTTTACAAATTGAAAGTGATATGAATTTATCAAATATTTTAAAATTCTGCAATATTCCAGATAATAGAATTAATCTTATTTCAGGAAAAATTGTAAGTGAAGGAAAACCTCATAATGCTCTTGAAGATTGTAAACTTGAAGGAGAATGTTTTTCAAGATTAATATATGGGAAAAATCTATTTCAAGAATATTCACAATTTGAAATTCCAGAGGTGTTGCAAAAATGAATCTCAAAGTAAATCGAAAATTTTCATTCATTCGCCATAAGAGGTATGTCAAATGAAACCAATAACAACTGAAAAAGCTGTAATGTTAATTGAATCGCAAAACATTTTGACATTTGTAACAGAAAAACAAAAAACAAAAGAACAAATTAAAAAAGAAATTGAAGAACTTTTTGAAATTAAAGTAGAAAGAATAAGAACATTAATTAGAAATAATAAAAAATATGCTTATGTTAAATTAAAAAAAGAATTTCCAGCTATTGATTTAGCAACGAAATTAGGATTAATGTAAAATGGGATTAAGAGAAATTAAAGAAGGAGAAGTTTTAAGTTTAAAGAATGGAAAAAACATTGAAAGAGTTTTGTGTATTGGTAAATGTGATCCAGGTAAAAGCGTTCTTATTGGACAGTTTGATGAAAGAACAATTGTGGAATATAATGGTTATTTAGGGGATTGTGATGAAAATAACTGTTTTGGATTAAGTATAGCTCATAAAGCGAGGTACATCTCAGACAGAGAAGGGAATCCATTTGAATTAAGAAAAAGGCAATTAGAAAATGCAGGAATCTGGGAGGAAGCAGCATAAAATGGGGAAAAGAATAATTCAACAGGCAAGAGGGCATGGAAGCAGTACTTACAGAATTAAAAGAAAAGCATTCAAATACAAAATTCAATATCCTCCAAAACTTGAAGGGGAAGGAACAGTGATTAAACTCTTGGATTCAGGAGGTCATAGCGCCCCTTTAGCAAAAATAAAATATGAAAAAGGTGTTTTTTTTATTCCTGCTTTTAATAAAATGATTGAAGGACAAAAAATAAATTTGAAGTCAAAAGAAATAAAAGATGGAAATATTATAAAATTAAAAGATATTCCTTTAAAAACACAGATTTATTGTATTGAATCAAGGCCAGGAGATGGAGGAATTTTTATAAAAACTGCTGGAAGTTCTGCAACAATAAGTAAAATTATTGGGAAAAATATTTTTGTTTTAATGCCTTCAAAAAAAGAAAAAAAATTTAACAAAAATTGTAGAGCAATTATTGGAACAATTGCAGGAACTGGAAGACTTGAGAAACCAGTTGTTAAAGCAGGGAAAAAATATCATATTAAAAAAGCAAAAAGTAAATTATGGCCAAGAACTTCAGCAGTTAAGATGAATGCAATTGACCATCCTTTTGGTTCTGGAAGAGCTAAAAATCCAAAAAGTAAAATTGCAAAAAGAAATGCTCCTCCTGGAAGAAAAGTAGGATTATTAAGGCCAAGAAGAACAGGAAGGAAAAAAAGATAAAATGGAATTAACAAAAAAACAATTTACATATCGCGGGAAAACAATAGAAGAACTTAAAAAATTAGATGTAAGAGAGTTTGCAAAATATTTAACCTCAAGGCAAAGAAGATTTGCTTTAAGACAATTTCAAAGAATTGAGGAATTCACAAACAGAGCTAAAACAAAAATTGCAAAAAATAAAGCAATTAGAACCCACTCAAGAGATATAATTATTACACCTGCAATGGTTGGAATGAAAATTTATGTTTACAATGGACAAAAATTTATGCCTATTGAAGTAGTTGGAGAAATGTTAGGACATAAATTAGGAGAATTTTCTCCAACAAGAGCAAGAATTAAACATGGAAAAGCAGGAGTTGGAGCAACTAAAGGAACTCGTTCAAAATCTAAAAAATAAAAATGACTGAAAAAGATTACGCTCCACAAAAAAATGAAGGGAAAAAAATGGTAGTGAATACTCCAAAAAAAATATCAGATAAAACACCAATTATGAAAGAAAACAAAACAAAAAAAGAAGTTGAAAAATCAGCATCACAGGCGTATCCAGAAAAATCTTCTACGAAGATTTCTACTAAGGGCAAAGATAAAAAAGAAACTCAAAAAGAAGAAAAACCAAGTGATAAAAAAGAAACAGAAAAAAAACCTATTCAAACAAAACCAAAAGTAAAAAAAACAGAAGCAATTGTAAATTCACTTAATCTTCCAATATCAACAAAATATTCAAAAGCTATTTGTAAATTTATTAAAGGTAAAAAAATTGAAAATGCGATTGATGATTTAGAAAAAGTAATTGTACAAAAAAAGCCTGTTCCAATGAAAGGAGAAATCCCTCATCGAAAAGGAATAATGTCTGGAAGATATCCAAAAAAAGCAGCACAGCATTTTATAACTTTATTAAAAAGTTTATCGGCAAACGCAAATCTTCATGAAATTGAAAACCCAATAATTAAAGAAGCTATTGCAAACATTGGATCTAGACCTTATGGAAAATTTGGAAGAGTAAGAAGAAAAAGAACACATATTAAAATAACTGCAATAAAAAAAATTAAGAAGTCTAAAAAATAAAATGGAATGCAAAAAAACAATTAAATTTAGAAAAGATGAATTTTCAGTAAAGGAATATATAAAAAATTCTCTTGGAAAAGGAAAAATAAGTAGAATTAAAATAGAATATACCCCTGTGGGTGAAAAAATAATTATATCAACAAACAAACCAGGTTTAATAATTGGAAGAGGTGGAGATAGAATTGGAGAATTAACTAGAAATTTGAAAAAGAAATTCGAGCTTGAAAATCCACATGTTGAAATAGATGAAATAAGAGAGCCTGAATTTGATTCTCAGATAATTGCAGACGAAATAGCTCTGACATTAGAAAGATTAGGTCCTATGAAATTTAAAGTTATTGCATATAGAACATTGCAAAAAATAATGAATGCTGGTGCATTGGGAGCAGAAATAAGACTTAGCGGTAAACTTCCAGGATCAAGGGCAAAACCTTGGCGTTTTGCTCAAGGATATTTAAAAAAAGTTGGTGATAGTGCAAAAGTGGTTGATAAGGCACAGGCAAAAGCACAAACAAAACCAGGAACAGTTGGGGTAAAAGTTAGTATTCTTTCACCTTATGCAAAATTATTTGACAAAATTGAAATTAATGATGAATTTACTTCAAAAGTAAAAGAAAATTCAGAAAAAATTAATTCAGAAGATTCAACAAAATTAAAAAAGCCAAAAAAGAAAAGCAAGGCAAAAAATACTAAAAAATGAAGGCAAAAGAAATTGCAAAAATGAGTAAAGAAGAAAAAGAAAAAAAGCTGAAAGAATTAAAAATTGAATTAATAAAAACAAAAGCAAATGCCTCAAAAAAAGGGCCAAAAATAAAAGAAATTAAAAAAATAATTGCCCGTATACTTACCTTAAATAAATAACATGGAAATTTGTCCAAAATGTGGCCTGCCTCAGCAGGCATGTGTGTGTGAACAAATCATAAAAAGTGCACAGAAAATACAAGTAACAACAGAGAAGAAAAGATATGGAAAAATAATGACGGTGATTACAGGTTTTGAAAAAGGCATTGATGTAAGGAAAATCGCAAAGGCTCTAAAAAATGAGCTTGCTTGTGGAGGAACTTACAAAGACAATGTGATTGAACTTCAAGGAGACCATGTAAAAAAAGCAAAACCAATGTTGGTAAAATTAGGTTTTGAAGAAGAATCAATAAGCGAATAAAAGGAACCAAAGTCACGCCTGATTAAAAACACACAATAAAAAAATGGAAAAGAAGAAAATAAAAGTTGGAAAAGAAAAAATGGAAAACTTAGCTGAAGCTGGAAAAAATTTAGATTGTAAAGATAGAAATTGTCATATTCATGGGAACTTGAAAATAAGGGGGAAAATTTTTGAAGGAAAAGTTACAAAAAAATTCCATAAAAGAATTACAATAGAATTTGAAAGAATGATTTATGTAAGAAAATATGAAAGATACAAAAAATCAAAAACAAAAATTCACGCTCGTCTTCCTGTTTGCATAGAAGATAAAATTCAAGTTGGTGATTTGATTAAAATTCAAGAATGCAGACCATTAAGCAAGATAATTCATTTTGTAGTTATTGAAAAAGTGAAAGGAGAAGAAAAATGAAGGCAATAAGTGCAAAAGCGACAAGAGGATTGAATTTAGGGGCAAAGATGATTGCTTCTGATAATAGTGGAGCAAAAATAGTAAGATTAGTTGCTGTAAAAAAAGGTAAAACTACAAAAGGAAGGCAAGGATATGCAAAAATAGCTGATTGGGTAAAAGTAAGTGTAAAAAAAGGGATTCCAGACATGAAAGGAAAAGTTTTCGATGCAGTAATAATAAGACAAAAAAAACCATATAGAAGATTGAACGGAGAAAGAGTTGCTTTTGAAGATAATGCTGTTGCAATATTAAAGGATGACAAGGGAAATCCAAAAGGCACACAAATTAAAGGACCTGTAGCAAGAGAAATTTCAGAAAGATGGAAACAAGTTGCAAAAATTGCTCAAATAGTATATTAAAATGAAAGAAATAGGAAAATTACTTAGGAGAAGGAATGAAATTGAAAATGTAAGAAGAAGTTTATTTTCTTTACTAGATGGAACCCTAGATATTTTGCAAAGAATTGCAAGTGATCATGGTCCTGGAAATAGATTGTATAGAGCCATCAGAGATTATGATTTAACTTGCAAAATATCAAGAAAATTCCTTTCAGAAGAACAATTAAAAGCAATTGAAAAAAGATATGGAGAAATCCAAAAAATATGGGCTCCAGGATATTAAAAAAATGAAAAAAGAATTTAGCAAAAGTTGGAAATCAAGCAAACAACCAAGAAAGCAAAGAAAATATTTAGCTAATGCCCCATTACATATTAAGAAAAGATTTCTAAGTGTTAATTTGTCAAAAGATTTAAGAAAAAAACATGGAAAAAGAAATATTGTGGTTAGAAAAGGAGATATGATTAAAGTAATGCGAGGAAAATTTAAAAAGAAACAAGGAAAAGTTACAGAAGTAAATACAAAAAAATCAAAGATAAGTATTGAAGGAATTCAAATTAAAAAACAAGATGGCTCTAAAGTAAATGTAAAATTAAGGCCATCAAATTTGCAGATTATTGAATTAAATTTAGAAGATAAAAAAAGATTAAAATCAGCACCACAGGCGTACCCCGAAAAATCTTCTACAAAGATTTCTACTAGGGGCAAAGATAAAAAAGAAATTCAAAAGGAAGAAATTAAAAAAACAAAGGAGGAAAAATAAAATGCATTTAAAGAGACAAAAAATACCTAAAAAATGGCCAGTGCCAAGAAAAGGCACAACTTATGTAGTTAAGCCTAGCTTTAATTTAAAAAATGGAATTCCTATTCTTGTAATTTTAAGAGATATTTTAGGAATAGCACAAAATAAAAAAGAAGTAAAAAAAGCAATTCATGAAAAAAATATTTTGCTTAACAATAAACCAATTATTAATGAAAAACATTCTGCTTTATTATTTGATATAATAACAATAGTTCCTTCAAAAAGAAATTATAAGGTGGAATTATCTGAAAATGGAAAATTTAAATTAAATGAAATAAAAGAAATTGAAGCAGGCAAAAAAATATCAAAAATTATAAACAAAAAAATTTTGAAAGGAAAAAAAGAACAGTTAAATCTTATAGATGGTAGAAATTTTATATCAACAATAAAATGTAATATTAATGATTCTGTTTTAATAGATTTTAAGAAAAAAGGTAGTGAAAAATGCCTTTCTTTAAAAGAAAAATCCAATGTAATTGTCTTTGAAGGAAAACATGCTGGAAAAAAAGGAATAGTAAATAAAATAAATCAAGAAAGAAAAATAGCAGAATTAGATATTCAAGGTGAAAAAATAAATGTTTTAATTAAACAATTAATGGCTATTGAATAAAATGGAAAATATTATGAGAAAAATAAAAATTGAAAAAGTGGTCTTAAGTGTAGGAGGAACAGGGGAAGATTTAGAAAAAGGAGTTAAACTTCTTTCAATAATTACAAAAAGAAAACCTGCAAAAATGACCTCAAGAAAAAGAATTCCTTCATTTGGAGTAAGGCCGAAATTAGAAGTTGGAGCAGTTGTTACTTTGAGGAAAAATCTTGAAGAATTTTTGAAAAAAATGTTGGCAACAATTGATAATACTCTTAAAGAAAGTCAAATAAGTGAAAATAATTTTTCTTTTGGAATAAAAGAATATATTGAAATTCCAGGCATGGAATATAACAGAGATATTGGAATTTTAGGATTAGATGTCACAGTAGTTTTCAAAAGAACTGGAAAAAGAATAAGATTAAAAAAAATAAAAAAAGGAAAAATTTCGAAAAAACAAATAATTTCAAAAGAAGAAATAATTAAATTTATGAAAGAAAATTTTCAAGTGGAGTTTAAATAAAATGGAAAATTCAATAAAAATAAATTGTGCGATTTTCAGCGGAGGCAATTTAAAAAATCGCTCTTCCGCAAATAGAGGGAAAATCGAAAAAAACCGCGAGGTTGTTTTCAAATGACTGCAAGTGATTGGAAAAAAATTTTAAAGCAATTAAGAAATAAACCTGTAATAATGGAAAAATTTTTGAAACATAATAAACCAAAAGACAGAAAAACAGGGATTGCAGTAAGAAAATGCGAGAGATGTGGAAGATTTGGAGCTCATATTAAATCATATGGATTAAATTTATGTAGGCATTGTTTTAGGGAAATTGCCGAAGAAATAGGATTCAAAAAATACAGTTAAAATGTCACAAGATATTATTGCCGATGCTATGAATATGATAAATAATGCTAAAAAGGCAAATAAAGAAAATGCAAAAGTAAAAAGAATTTCAAATTTGTTAATCGAGATTCTAAAGATAATGAAGTACAAAAATGCAATAAAAAAATATAAAATTGATGTTAAAGAAAAAAGTGTTAGTATTACAGTTGGAGAATTATTAAATTGCAAGGCGATAAAACCAAGATTTACTGTTAATAAAGATCAAATAGAAAAATATCGAAGAAGATACTTGCCATCACGAAATTTAGGCACAATTATCATTTCAACAAATAAAGGATTAATGACTCATGAAAAAGCATTAGAAGAAGGTATTGGAGGAAGCTTAATTGCTTATTTTTATTAAAATGAAAAAAGAAATTTTCCAAGAAATTGAAATTCCAGAAGGAGTGGAAGCAGAATTAGTTGAAAATATGTTAACAATAAAAGGTAAAGAAGGGGAAATAAAAAGAAAATTTAACACAAACAAAATTACGTTTGAAAAAAAAGATAATAAGATAATTATTGGAAATAAAAAAGCAACAAAAAATGAGAAAAAAATGATAAACACTATTTCTTCCCATATCATAAACATGATTAAAGGTGTACAAGAAAAATTTGAATATAAATTAAAAATATGTTCAAGTCATTTTCCAATGAATGTTGAAATTGTTGGAGATGAAGCCATAATAAAAAATTTTCTTGGGGAAAAAATTCCAAGAAAATCAAAGATTATTGAAAATGTTAATGTTGAAATAAAAGGAGACATAATAACAATAAATTCCCCTAATAAAGAACTTGCAGGACAAACAGCGGCAAATTTCGAAACAGCTACAAGAATAAGATCAAGGGATAGAAGAGTTTTCCAAGATGGAATTTTTATTACAAATAAAGCTGGGAGAGAAATATGAAATTTTTAAGAAGAGATTGGAGCAGATATTCTAAATTAGGGAAAAATAGAAAGAAAAAACAAAAATGGAAAAATCCCAAAGGAAGAGATAACAAAATGAGAGAAAAAAGAAAAGGATATCCTGCAGTAATAAGTATTGGTTATAAAAAAAATAAAAAAGATTATGGAAAAATAGAAAACAAAATACCAACAATCATAAGAAATTTAAATGATCTTGAAAAAATCAAAAAAGATGAAATAGCTGTTATTGGGAGGATTGGGAAAAAGAAAAAAATAGATGTGGCAAAAAAAGCAAAAGAAATGAAAATTCAAATTCATAATTTAAATATTAAAAAATTTTTGCACCGTTTCTCACTGAATGCAGGGGCAGAAAAAATTAAGAAAAAATGAATCTTTCAAAGAAAAAAGAACTAGCTGTAAGAACACTTAAAGTAGGTAAGGCAAGGATTGTTTTCTTAAATTCAAGAGTAAATGAAATAAAAGAAGCAATAACAAAACAAGATATTAGAGATTTAAAAAATAATGGTGCAATAATTGTAAAAGAAATAAAAGGAAGGAAGAAAAACATCAATAAAAAAAGAAAAAAAAGTGATGGAAAAATAAAGAAAAAAGTAAAAAAAAGAAAACAAGAATATGTTGTATTAACAAGAAAATTAAGAAAATATGTTTCTGAAATGAAAAAACAAGAAAAAGTTTCAAGAGATGAATACTACGATATAAGAAAAAAAATAAGGAACAGAATTTTCAAAAGTCAATCTCACTTGAAAGATTATATTGGAGGATTAAAAAAATGAAAAAAACATTAAAAAGAAGAAGAAAAGAGAATAAAACAGATTATTTGAAAAGATTGAAATTATTAAAAAGCAATATGCCAAGGATTGTTTTTAGAAGAACTAACAAATATATTATTGCTCAATATGTTACAAGCAAACAGGCAAAAGACAAGGTTGAAATAGGATTAAGTTCAAAGCAATTGATTAAATATGGTTGGCCAAAAGAATTTCAAGGTAGTTTAAAATCAATTCCAGCGTCATATCTTACAGGATTTTTAATTGGAAAAAAGATTATTAAGGAGAAAAAAGAAACTCCAATAGTTGATTTTGGAATGATTAAAGTTTTGCACAAAACAAAAATCTTTGCTTTTTTGAAAGGATTAATTGACGCAGGAATAAAAATAAACTACAAAAAAGATGTTTTTCCAAATGATGAAAAAATAACTGGAAAAAATTTGAAAAAAGATTTTTCAAAAACATTTAATGAAATTAAATCAAAAATAGAAAAGGAATAAAATGACAGAATTAGAAAAACAAAAAA
>CAYFIZ010000002.1:19973-23310 GCA_964343325.1 Candidatus Woesearchaeota archaeon | reverse complement strand
AAAAAACCTTGGAAAAGAGATGATACTGTAGATATTTCTGGATGGGAACCAAAAACAAAACTTGGAAAAGAAGTTAAGGACGGAAATATAAAAAACATAGATGAGATTCTTGACAAAAAAAGAAAGATCCTTGAAAGTGAAATTGTTGATTCTTTAATAACTGTAAAAACAGAACTTGTAAATATTGGACAGTCAAAAGGAAAATTTGGTGGTGGAAAAAGAAGGATATGGAGACAAACCCAAAGAAAGACCAAAGAAGGAAATGTTCCAAAATTTTCAACACTTGCAATTGTTGGGGATGAAAATGGGCATGTTGGAGTAGGTACTGGAAAATCAAAAGAAACTTTGCCTGCAAGAGAAAAATCAATAAGAAAAGCAAAAATAAATATTATTAAAATAAAAAGAGATTGTTCCGGGTTTGATTGTTCTTGTGATAATTTACATACAGTTCCTCTTAGAATCACAGGAAAAGCAGGAAGTGTTAAAGTGACATTAATTCCAGCTTCCCAAGGAACAGGATTGGTTGTAGCAAATGAATTGAAAAAAATTTTAAGACTTGCTGGAATAAAAGATGTTTATAGTAGAACATCTGGGAAAAAACGAACTACTTTTAATTTAATTAAAGCATGTTTTGATGCCTTGAAAAAAACAAATATAAAATGATTTGCATAATAAGAATTCGCGGAAGAGTTGGATTAAAGAAAGAAATAAATGAAACTCTAAACAGGTTAAGATTAAGAAGAAAATATACTTGTGTAGTTTTGGAAGGAAATAAAGTGCAATTAGGAATGATAAAAAAAGTAAAAGATTTTATAGCTTTTGGAGAAATAAATGAAGAAACACATAAAAAACTTATTGAGAAAAGAGGGAAAAAAGATGAAGAAGGTAAATTAAAACCTTTTTTCAGATTACATCCTCCTAGAAAAGGAATTAATTCAAAATTACATTTTCCAAAAGGAGTTTTAGGAGATAATAAAGAAAAAATAAATGATTTAGTTGAGAGGATGTTGTAAAATGGCTTTTGATGATGTTAAACCAAGATATGGGAAAGTATATAATTTAATTGAGCCTAGAAAAGGTGGAGGAATGTTTCCAGGATTTAGAAAATTTAAAGGGGTTTATTTAGGATCCAATCCAGTAATAACTCACTGGTGTTTAAGAACCGAATCTGCTGAAGGACATGTTTTTGTAACTCGATCTTCTGAAGGAAATATTGAAGTTTATCATCAAAGAAATCCTACATTAAAAGAAACTTGGCTTAGTGATGGGGAAGATGGACCATGTTGGCCAGAAGGGATAGAGGTGTCAGAATTCAATGGAGATTTAAAAGAATCTGAAATAAACTATTTAGAAGGTATATTGAATAGACATATGTTAAGGGAGAGAAAGGTTGCATAAAAATGAAAACAAAGAAAAGAAAAAAATCATCAAGAATGCATGGAAGAGCTATGGGAACTCATGGTTATGGTGCAAGAAAAAAACACAAAAAGTCAGGGCATAAAGGTGGAAAAGGTATGTCTGGAAGTGGTAAAAGGGCTGATCACAAAAAAACTCTTATAAACAAACTTTATGGAGGGAAATATTTTGGAAAACAAGGAATAACCAGTAAAGGAACAAAAAGAGACAAAAGAAACAGAATAAATCTGCATGAAATTGAATTAAATCTTGAAACATATATTAAAAAAGGAATTGCAAAAAAAACAAAAGATGGATTTGAAATTAATTTAAAGAGTTATAAAATTCTTGGAAAAGGCGAAATCAAAAATAAATTAATAATAAAAGCACAGGAAGCATCTAAATCAGCAATTGAAAAAATAAAAAAAGCAGGTGGTGAGATTCAATTAGGTAAGAAATCTAATAAACTGAAAACTAAGACAGTAACCCCTCCTTTAAAGAAAGAATAAAATGGATTTCAGAAAAATTTTTAATTATATTCCAGAAGTTACCAAACCAGAAGAAAAAAAACTTGGATTTAATATAAAACTAAAATGGACTCTTATTGTTTTAGCTGCTTTTTTTATTCTTGCAAATATTCCTCTTTTTGGACTTTCAAATAATGCCCTTGAAAGATTTGAATTTTTAGCAATAATTTTGGGAACAGAATTTGGAAGCATTATTTCTTTAGGTGTTGGGCCGATTGTTATGGCTTCTATTATTTTGCAATTGCTGGTTGGTTCAGGAATTTTAAACATTGATACTACAACTGTTGAAGGAAAAAAGTTTTTCAGTGGAATTCAAAAGATTTTGGTTTTATTTTTCATAATTTTTGAATCATTTGTTTATGTTATGATGCAAGGACTTCAAGCAGCTCCAGGATTTACTTATGTTGTGATTCTACAATTAATTTTAGGAGGATTGGCGATTTATTATATGGATGGTTTAACAACTAAATGGGGATTTGGTTCTGGTGTTAGTTTGTTTATAGCTGCAGGTGTAAGTTGGAGACTTATTACAAGTGCTTTCCAATTTGTAAATCAGCAAGGAGAAAATTGTTTGTTAAATTTTAGCGCAATACCTTGTTCTGGAAAAGTTCTTGTTTTTTTCCAGTCAATAGTCAATAGATATCCTTGGGAAGATTTAGTGTCGCCATTTGCAGCAATTTTTGCAACTGTTTTAATTTTCTTAATGGTTATATGGGCACAATCATTAAAAGTTGAAGTTCCTTTATCATATGGAAGATTAAGAGGCTATAGTGTTAAATGGCCCTTATCATTCTTTTATACTTCTGTTATTCCTGTTATTTTAACAGCTGCTTTAGTTGCTAATATTCAGCTCTTTGGAGGTATGCTTGAAAATGCTGCAGCTTCTTGTGTTTCAGAATGTACGGGAATGTCAAAATTCGCTTCTTATTTTGGATTCCTAGGACATTTTATTGAAGGGCAACCTATTTCAGGTTTGGCATTTTGGATAGGTTCAACTAATATTTTAGAATTAGTTATAAGAGGAGGATTTTTACCAATATATTTACTTCAAGGAATAACTCATGTTTTATTTTTTATGTTTTTCTCTACACTTTTTGCAGTTTTTTGGGTTAAAACATCTGGAATGGATTCAAAAGCTCAGGCACATAAAATTGCTGCTTCAGGACTTCAGGTTGCAGGATTTAGACAAGATGAAAGAGTTTTAGAAAGCATTCTCGACAGATATATAATGCCTTTAACAATAATGGGGGGACTTGCAATTGGATTACTGGCTTCTATTACTGATCTTTTAGGTGCATTAGTTTCAGGAACAGCTATTTTGCTTGTAATAATGATTTTCTTCCAATTTTACCAAAACATTGTTCAGCAACATCAAATGGATATGGCTCCTGTTATGAAAAAATTTGTTGGAAGTT
>CAYFIZ010000002.1:0-19873 GCA_964343325.1 Candidatus Woesearchaeota archaeon | reverse complement strand
GTTCAGCAACATCAAATGGATATGGCTCCTGTTATGAAAAAATTTGTTGGAAGTTGATTTAAACAAATTTAAAAACCAATTTTCCTTATTTTAAAAATGGCATTAAAACTAAAATCAAAGATTTTGTATAAATCACTTAATAAATTAAGATGATTAAAGAGTTGATTATTTCGAATCCAAAAATAAGTGTTATTGCTATTTCTTTTTTAGTTACTTTAGCCATGACTTTAGTTACAAAGTTTTTTACCGATCAAATAAGAATGAAAGAACTTAAAGTAGAACAAAAAAATCATCAGGCAAAACTTAAAGAACATAAGGGAGACCTTGATAAGCAGAAAAAAATACAGAAAGATATGATGGAGTCTTCAATGGAGTTAATGAAACATGCTTTCAAACCAATGTTAATAACTTTTCTTCCAATTATTATTATTTTTTGGTGGATAAGAGGAATTTATTTAGAAACAGCAATTGCGAATACATGGCTTTGGTGGTATATTGGAGCATCAATTGGTTCAAGCATAATTTTGAGAAAAGTTTTGGACGTTGCATAACAAAACTTAAAAAGCATTTAATTATTTCTTTTCCATAATGGAAGAAAAAAATCAACAAGAACAACAAGAAATTATGTTTAAGTTAAGCATGTTTGAACAACAAATTCAGCAATTACAACAGCAGTTGCAAGCAGTTGAAAAAGGAATCATTGATTTAAGTTCTTTGAATCTAGGACTTGATGAAGTTGTTGGCAAAGAAGGAAAAGAGATTTTTGCCTCAATTGGAAAAGGAATCTTTGCAAAAGCAAAATTAATTTCAGAAGATTTAATTGTAGATATTGGCAGTAAAAATTTTGTGAAAAAAACAATTCCTGAAACACAAAAACTTGTAAAAAATCAAATTGAAAATCTTGAAGAAGTTAAAAAAGAGTTAAATAATAATTTAGAAGCCACTAGTAATGAATTAAGAGGATTAATACAAGGTGTTGATAAACCAAATTAATTATCATAAATATTTTTTCTATAGCCAATCCTTAAAACAATAATTTTATTTTTTGAAATAATTACATCCATAATAACCCTATATTTTAAAACTCTTAATCTCCATAATTTATTTCCTTTTAATCTTTTCAAAAATCTAAAAGGATTTTGTCTTAATGAATAAATTTTATTTAAAATAATATCTGATTCTTTTTTTGGAAGTTTTTTAAGAAATTTTTTAGAAGTATTTCGAATATCTACAGAATACATTTTACCTTAAGGTTATCCCAAGTTCTTTTGCAACAGTTTCAATTGGAGTGACTTTGCCTTTTTTTACTTCTTCTAATGCTTCTTGTATTTCTTTGATTTCTTCTTCAGTTAATTCATCATCTTCATATTCATCTATTAATTTATTCAAAACAAAATCATAAGATTCTCTTTCATATTGCTTTAAAGCTTTCAATCTTTCAAGAGTTTCTGAATTAACTTGTACTGTTGTTTTTTCCATGTTATATGGAACTTATAGAAAGTATATAAGTATTTCTATTTAACTTTCTTCAAAAAGTCATTATATTTTAAAACCCCAAGTTCTGAAATAATTTTTGTAATATATTTTTTAGGCATAAATTCAAAAGCAGGATTTCTGATTTTTATTTTTGAATTTTTGGGAAGTTTTTTCCAGACTTCATTAAAATCTCTTTCTTCAAGTTTTATATCTTTAGAAGAAAATTTCCAAGAATCAGAAATAATATAAACAGGAATTTTATTTTCATAAGCAATTTTTGCAAACATAGCACTTCCAACTTTATTGATAATTCCATTTTTCAATAAAGCATCTGCTCCAAGAAAAATTTTATCAACTTTTTTTGTTCCTTGAGTTTTAGTAAGCGCAATCATTGCAGCTGAATCAATAAACATTGTGGTTTTTATTCCTGCTTTCTTTAATTCACGAACTGTTTTTCTTCCTTGATATAAGGGTCTTGTCTCTGTATTGTAAACTTTAAATTTCTTTTTTTTCTTTTTCGCGTAAATCAAAGTATTAACAACACTTGTTGAATGACAATGTGTAAAAATCACATCATTATTTTTTATCAACTTTAAACTAAATTTATTTATTTTTTCTAAAGTATGAGAAAAATGTTTTAAAATTTCTTTGTGAGATTGCTTTTTATCTAAAACATTTACAAGTAATGGTTCTGTTGGTCTTAAAGAAATTAATTTTTTCTTTGAAGATATTGTAGGGATTAAAAAATAAGCTTGCAAAGCAGATTTTGCTATATTTGTTGCTCCTTGAATTTTAACTTCTTTAATATTTTTTACAATCTTATTAAATTTCTTTTTTTTATTTTCCATTTCAATATATGCCTTTAAAACAAAGAACATTTAAAAATTCTTTTTTTCTTGTAAAAATATGTTAGAATCAATTATTAACCCAAAAAGAACTGAAAAAGGTCCTATCAAAATGTTTTTTGTCGGTCTAATTTATGCTTCTCTATCTTTACTACTTGTTAAATGGCTTTTTTCAGGTGATACTATTTTATATCAATATGCAGGAATGCTTGTTGTAACATTTTCAGTTATGTTTTCATTACCTTTTATGTATTTCTTGTTTAAAAGAGAAGAAGAAGAAACTGAGCAAGTTGAAGGTTTTTTTGGGGTCTGGAAAATGCATAGTGATGCACTTTATGCATTTATGTGGCTTTTTCTAGGATTCATTGTTGCATTTTCTCTTTTTAATAATATTTTACAAGATCCAATTTTATTCAATGCACAAGTAGAAACATATTGTGCAATAAATAGTCCTGGAAATGTAGAAGATTGTATTTTAAGGAATTCTTTTGGACCTACAACAACAGGAGCAGTAACAAAAGAGATGAGATTTTTATCAATAATAAGTAATAATATTTATGTTATGATTTTCACATTAATTTTTTCATTGATTTTTGGTGCAGGGGCAATATTTGTTTTAGCTTGGAATGCAAGTGTTATTGCAGCAGCAATTGGTATTTTTACAGGTTATGATTGGAAAGAAATTCCCATTGGAGTTGCAAGGTATATGATTCATGGATTTCCAGAAATTGCAGCTTATTTTGTAACAGCTCTGGCAGGAGGAATTTTTGGTGTAGGTATAATAAGAAATGGAATAAAAAGCAAAATTTTCTTAAGAATTTTGGAGAACACTGTAATGCTTCTTTTTATAGCATTAATATTTTTAATTATTGCTGCAGTAATTGAAGTATATCTTACTCCTTTGTTTTTTAATTAAGTTAATTTTAAAAGTATTAGATAATATTTATTAAAATGGAACCCTTGCTTTTAGTAGTAATTTTTGCAAGTTTTTTATGCACTTATTTAATTCTTCCTTCATGGATAAAAAAAGCTAATTTAAATGGTTTAACTGGAAAAGATATGCATAAAAAAGATAAAAGAAAAATTTCAGAATGTGGTGGTGTTGCTGTTTTAACAGGAGTTTCTTTAGGAATTTTATCATACATTGCATTGAATACTTTTTATTTTAATAATAATGAAAAATTAATTTATATCTTTGCATTATTAAGTGTTTTATTTATTGCTTCAATTGTTGGGATTATTGATGATTTATTTGGATGGAAAAAAGGACTTAGTAAAAGAATAAGAATTTTGATTATTTTATTTGCAGCCATTCCTTTAATGGTTATTAACGCTGGAAATTCAACAATGTCTATTCCTTTTTTTGGAGCAATAAATTTCGGTCTTTTATATCCTTTAATAATAATTCCAATAGGTGTTTTAGGAGTAATAACAACTTTCAATTTTTTAGCAGGATATAATGGTTTGGAGGCATCTCAAGGTATAATAATATTATCTGCTTTAGCAATTGTAACTTATATAACAGAAAATGCTTGGTTAAGTGTAATTGCATTATTTATGATTGGTTCTTTAATTGCATTTTATATTTTTAATAAATATCCTGCAAAAGTTTTCCCAGGGGATATTTTAACTTATTCAATAGGTGCTTTAATTGCATCTATTGTGATTTTAGGAAATATTGAAAAAATTGCAGTCTTCTTTTTCATTCCTTATATAATTGAAGTTGTATTAAAACTCAGAGGAAAATTAGAAAAACAAAGTTTTGCAAAATTAAATAAAGATGGTAGTTTGGAAATGCCCTATAAAAAAATTTATGGCTTAGAGCATTTAGCAATTTATATTTTAAAAAAATTCAAAAAAAATGTTTTTGAAAAAGAAGTTGTTTATTTGATTAACGGATTTCAAATATTAATAATAATTCTCGGTTTTTTGATTTTTATGTAAATTTTTTTTAATGCTTATATCCAAAAATCTTATCATATTTTTTATGATCTAAAATGTCTAAAATAAAATTGATTATTTCTATCTTATTTCCAGTTATCGTATAAATTAATCTCCAACGATTGGCTAATTCAATTCTCCAAATATTGTCTGCATCATATTTGTCAATATATTTCTTAGGTATTTGTTTTTTAGGAATTTGGTTTCCTGCAAATGGATTTTTCTTTAACAAATCTTTTATCTTATTTATTGATCTTAATAAAGTTTGATTAAAAGAAGATTCAATTCCCTTTTTCTTTTCTTCACCAACAACTTCATTTAATTCCTGATACTCTTCGTCTGCTTCTTCAGATAAAATAACTTTAATGTCCTTATTCTCAAACATTATATTTCTCTTCCTTTCTCTATTGCTTTTTTTAGTTTAGGGCTTGGATTGTAAATCCATAAAATACCTTTGTGACTATCAATAACCATGCCTTTTTCTTCTAAATAGTCTAAAATTAAATTTAGTGTTTGATGCATTATTTTAACAGGTAATCTTCGTTTCAATTCTTCTCTGTTAATCATTGTTTCTGCATTTCTAAGAGTTTTTTCTACAATTAACATTGTTTTTAAGTTTGGATAATGTATTATTTGTTTCATTTTATATTAGTTTATATAATACTATATATATTTATATATAAATGTTTCTATCTTGTCATTTGATAATTCTTGGTTTTTTATTTTTTATGTAAACCAAAACTTTAAAATAAGATTTATTTTTAACTTAAAATGAGCGATGAACTTTCCTTTAATGTCAGCAAAATATCAGATATATTTAGCCAAACAGTAAAATTTCTTAAACAAAAAAAAATTATTACATTAATAGTTATTCTTTTATTATTAGCCACAATAATTTTTGGAACATGGATAAGAGTTCAAAATCTTGATTTATTGAAAGATTCTACTACTGAAGAATATATTCCTTTAGCATTAGATCCTTTTTATTTTTTAAGAATTGCTGAAACAATTATTGAACAAGGAAGTCTTCCTGAATTTGATTCAATGAGATATATTCCTGCAAAAGTAGAATTTTCACCAGAAATTCACCCATACATTGTAGCATATATGTATAAAACAGCTAATATTTTTGGAGATTTCAGCATAGAATATATTAATGTTATTTCACCTGCTATTTTTTTCGCGATATCAATAATTGTTTTTTTCTTTTTAATATATCTTTTAACAAAATCTAAAATCACAGCGCTTTTAAGTAGTTTTTTTCTTTCAATAATTCCTGCTTATCTCTATAGAACAATGTCTGGTTTTTCAGATCATGAATCAATAGGAATGCTCATATTTTTTTCAGTAATGCTGGTTTATACCTTAGGATTGAAATCACTTGAAAAAAATAATTTATTAAAAAATTCTTTATTTGGAATTGGTTCTGGATTTTTGACTGCATTAACAATTGCAACATGGGGAGGGGTTGCAAATCTTTTATTTGTAATTTTTCCTCTAAGTTTTTTTATTTTTTGGATAATAAAAACAAAAGATATTGAAAACAAAAATTCCTTGAAAAATTATATAATTTTTTATTCAATATGGTTTTTTTCAAGTATTTTATTTAGCTTAATTCTTGGGAACAATCTTTTACCAGTTTTAAATAGATATATTTTATCTACAAGCGGATTAATTGGTTTATTTGTTTTAGGATTTGTTTTTATGGATTATCTCTTTATTAATTATGGAAGAAAAATAAAATTCTTTATAGGAAAAGAAAAATACAGAATTTTATTTAGTTTTGTCTCTGTATTTTTTTTAGGAATTATTTTTCTTTTATTTAAGGGGGAAAATATTTTTTTCTTAATCTCTAATATCTTTGAAAAATTCTTGCATCCTTTTGGAGCTGGAAGAACAGGATTAACTGTTGCTGAAAATGCCCAGCCATATCTTAATCAATGGATAGGACAATTAGGGAAAATATTTTTCTGGTTATTTTATTTTGGTATGGTTTTTGTAGGAATTGAAATCTCAAAAGGAATTGGAGAAAAGAAAAATAGAATTCTTTTTGTTTTATTTTGGATAATAATGATTTCTGGAATTTTATTTAGTAGAATTTCCCCTTCTTCATTATTTAATGGGACTAATTTTATAAGTAAATTATTTTATCTTAGTGGTTTAATTTTATTTTTAGGATACTTAGTATGGGTTTATTTCAATGACGAAATAAAAATAAAACCTGAAATGATTTTAATGGCTTCTTGGCTTTTACTTATGATTATTACAACAAGAGGTGCAATAAGAATGTTCTTTCTTATAACCCCTTTTACTGTTTTTATGTCTTGTTTTTGTGTTGTAAAACTATTTGATTATTGGAAAAAATCAAAAGATGATTTTTTCAAAATGATATTCATAGTAATTTTAATTGTTTCTATTGTTGGATTATTAATAAGCGGGAATAATTTTATAGAGGCGTCAACTTTCCAAGGAAAAAATACAGGTCCTTCTGCAAATTATCAATGGCAAAACGCAATGTCATGGGTAAAAGAAAATACTCCTGAAAATTCAATTTTTGTTCATTGGTGGGATTATGGTTATTGGGTTCAGTATTTAGGTCAAAGGCCAACAGTAACAGACGGAGGTCATGCTATTGGATTTTGGGATCATTTAATTGGGAGATATATATTAACAACTACTAATCCTGAAACTGCATTAAGTTTTATGAAAACACAAAATGTTTCTTATTTATTAATTGATCAAACAGATTTAGGGAAATACCCTGCCTATAGTAAAATAGGAAGTGACAATGAAGGTGTAGATAGACTTTCGCAAATTCCCATAATGATTTCAGATCCAAGTCAAATTCAAGAAACATCAAATGGAACAATAAGAATTTACCAAGGTGGAACTCCTGTTGATGAAGATATAATTTATGAGTTAGAAAACCAAATATTTTTACCTTCTGGAAAAGCAATAGCTGCAGGAATTATTTTAGAATACTCTGAAAAAGATAATTCTGTTTCATTTAATCAACCGCAAGGAGTTTTTGTTTATAATCAAGAACAAATAAAGATTCCTTTAAAATATCTTTATTATAATGAAAGAATAATTGATTTTGGAAGTGGTTTAGAAGTAGTTGCAAGAATAATTCCAAAAATAAATCAAAACGATCAGCAAATTCAAATAGATAATTTAGGAGTTGTAATTTATCTGTCACCAAAAGTCTCAAAAAGTTTATTTGCCCAGCTTTATTTGTTAAATGATGTATTTGAAAATTATAAAACTTTAACACTTGTACATTCAGAATTAGATACTGTTATTTCAAGTTTAAATTCACAAGGTGCTAATTTAAAGGATTTTGTATTTTACCAAGGATTAAGAGGGCCTATAAAAATTTGGAAAGTTGATTATCCTTCAAATACCCTTGCAAAAGAAGAATTTTTAAGAACTTCTGGAGAATATGCTGAATTTGATAATTTAGAATTTGTAGAATAAAATATTATGTAAACAACTTTCATAAACTTTAAGAATAAAAAAAAGATTGAAAATTATGGTTGATTATAAGATTTCAATAATTATTGGAACAAGAGCAGAGTTAATCAAAACATTTCCATTGATGCTTGAATTCCAAAAAAGAAAGATTCCTTATTATTTTATTCATACAGGGCAACATAATCTTGAAGATTTATGTGATAAATTTTCTGTTAAAAAACCAGATATTATCCTCACAAAAGAACCTGAAAAAAGTTCTAAATTTTTTACAAAACAATTTGATGCAATTTTGTGGAATTTATTCCTTGTTCCTAAAATAAAAAAAGAATTGAAGAAATTAAAAAATTTAAAATATGTTTTTTATCATGGAGATACTATGACAACTGCTTCTGCTTCAATTGCTTCTTCGAAATCTTTAAATTTCTTTAAGAAATACAAAAATGTTCATTTAGAAGCAGGATTAAGAAGTAAAAATTTACTTGAACCTTTTCCTGAAGAAATCTCAAGGAGAATAGCAGGCAAATTTTCTGATATTTTATTTGCAGTTTCCATTAGAAGTGAGAAAAATTTGCAGAAATATAAAAACTCAAAAAAAATAATAAAAATAGGAAACACAATTATTGATTCTGCAGATATTTCATATAAAATTGCTTTAAAAGAAAAAATTAAACCGTTGTCAAGAAAAAAATTTGTAGTGATTTCAATTCATAGGCATGAGAATATAAAAAATAAGGAAAGATTAAAAAAAATTGTGGAAATCTTAATGTCTTTAAAAATTGAAGCTTATTTTACATTGCACGATAATACAAAAAAACAATTGATTAAATTTAATCTTTATGAAAAATTAAAACAAAATAAAAATATTAAAATTATAGAAACATTAGAATATATTAATTTTATTTATCAATTAAAAAATTGTTCATTAATTATTTGTGATGGTGGTTCTTTACAGGAAGAAAGTCTAATTTTTAAAAAACCATGTATTATTTTAAGAAAAGCCACAGAAAGGCAAGAAGGTTTAGAAACAAATTTTCAGTTTTTATCAAAGCTTGATGTTAGAAAAACAAAAGAAAAAATAAATGAGTTTTTAGATGAAAAATTTAAGGTAAAAGATTTAAAAAATCCTTATGGAGAATTAGGTGTAAGTAAAAAAATTATTGATATTTTAAGATGAAAAAAATAAAAGTTTATATTCAATATCCTTGGAATGTTTCTGACTCTCAATACTATAAATCTATGATTGAAAATCCTCCTAAAGAAATTGAATATTTGCCGAAAAATCAAAAAGCTGGAATGATTATTAACAAAAAAAGATTAATAATAAATAATTATAAAGAAAAAGTCCGTGTATTTATTGAACAATTAAAATTTCCAATATTAAATTCTCATAAAACTATTTACTCTGGAAAATATGATCTAACGCATTATGCTCATTGTTTAAGTAAAAAAAACAATGGAAAACCATGGGTAGCTGACTTTGAATCTATATGGCAAATGTGGATTTCTGGAAGAGATACAAAAATTGGTAGAAGAAGGGTCGAAAAAATCCTAATGAAAAAGAATTGTAAAAAGATAATTCCATGGACAGATTCAGCAAAGAATGAAATCATAAAAATATTTCCAGAAATTAAAGACAAGGTAGAAGTTGTTGGTTTTGGACAAACTATTCAAAAATTTAAAAAAATAAAGAAAAAGAATATTCGTCTTCTTTTTGTTGGGAGATATTTTGAATGGAAAGGTGGAGTCCATGCTGTCGAAGCAATAGATAGGCTTACAAAAAAATATGATAATGTTGATGCAATAGTTATTTCTAAAACACCTAATAAAATATTGAATAAATACTCAAAAAATAAAAAAATAAAATTCCTTGAATTAATACCTCACGAAAAACTTATGAAAGAAATTTTTCCTTCATCAGATATTCTTATCTATCCAGGATATAGTGATAGTTTTGGTTTTATTTTCTCTGAATCACTTTCTTTTGGAATCCCTGTTGTTACAGTTAATGGGTTTGCAAGAAAAGACCTTATTGAAGATAAAAAAACAGGTATTATTATTGAATCTGAAATAAAGTCAAATTTTAAAAAAATTTCTTCATCAAAGTCTAAAATTGTAGATAAAATTATTGAGGGGAGACCAAGTTTCAATGAAATTTGTTCATCAAAGTCTAAAATTGTAGATAAAATTGTTAATGAAACTTCAAAATTAATTGAAAATAAAAATCTAAGAGATAAAATGTCTAAAAATTGTTTAATGGAAGTCAAAAATGGAAGATTTTCTATTAAAGAAAGAAATAAAAAATTAAGAAAGATTTATGAAGAAGGTTTGAAATAAAATATTCGTTAAATAAAAGAATATATTGAAATATGGATAAAGAAAATTTTGAGATAAATATTTGCAGGTCATGTCATTCTGAAAAATTGAAATCTATAATCTCATTAGGAGATCAACATATAGTTAATTTTGTTAAATCTAAAGATGAGCCTTGCATCATATGTCCTTTAGAATTGGTTTTATGTGAAGATTGTAAATTTCTTCAATTAAGGCATAATGCCCCTTCTGAATCAATGTGGGGGGATCAATATTGGTATAAATCATCTATAAACAAAATGATAATAGAAGATCTTAAAGATATTGTTAATGAGGCAAAAAAATTAGTTTCTCTTGAAGAAAAAGATATTGTTATTGATATTGGATGTAATGATGGAACAATGTTGGAATTTTATGATAAAGATAAGTTAGATATTATAGGTTTTGAACCTTCTGGAAATGTGGCAGAAGAATCTAAACGAAAAGGATTTAATATAATTAATAATTTTTTTAATGCTGAAAATTTTAAAGAAAAAATTCCAGATAGAAAAGCAAAAATTATAACTGCTATTTCAATGTTTTATGATTTAGATAATCCAAATAAATTTTTAGAAGATATTAATGAGATTTTAGATGAAGATGGTTTACTTATAATTCAGCAAAATTATTTAGTTACAATGCTTGAAAATAATGCTTTTGACAATATATGTCATGAACATAGAGGTTATTATTCTTATTACTCATTAAAGAATTTATTAGACAGACATAATTTAGAAATATTTGATATAGAATTAAATGAAATAAATGGGGGAAGTATAAGAACTTATATTAGAAAAAAAGGTAATCAAAAGATAAAACCTTTTGATGATGCTGAAATTAGAATTAATAATATTATTAAGAAAGAGGAAGAGATTAATTTAGAAAATGTAGAACCTTATCAAGAATTTGCATCGAGAATAGAATCTATAAAAAAACAATTATTAGATTTTATAAAAAATGAGAAAAGTAAAGGTAAAAAAATATATGGTCTTGGAGCTTCAACAAGAGGAAGTGTTTTATTGCAATATTTTGAGTTAGGTCCAGAACTTATTGATTGTATTTTTGATAAAAACCCTGATAAAGAAGGAAAAATAGTTGCAGGTTCATGGATACCTATAACTCATCCAGAAAATATAGAAAAACATAATCTCGATTACCAGCTTGTATTAATTTGGCATATTTTTAAAGGAATAGGTGAAGATGAAAAAGAATTTTTAAAGAAAGGTGGAAAATTCATACTTCCACTTCCTGAATTCAAAATAATTGATGAAATTAATGATTAATATTATTAAGATGACAAACAAATTAAAATGTTTAAAATGTAAGTATAAATGGAAACCAAGAACAAAAGAAGTTAAAACTTGCCCAAGATGTAAAAGTTATACATGGAATAAAGAAAAAGTAAGAAAAGAAATTACTAATATATGGGATACTAAAATAAAGAAAAAAAAAGTTATTAACAAAAAAGAGAAAAAATTTAAAGATAATTTAGATGAAGTATGGGAAGAATAATTTTAAATTGAATCACTAAATAAATCTTCTTTTCTTAACTTTTTTATGTTTAATCTATCAATTCTTTTTCCTGGAATAAAAGTAACATCTCTTATATTATCAAACTGAACTAAAATAGATTCTTGTCCAAAATCTATAGCAGAATCTTTTGCAATTTTTCTTAAAAATTTATAATCTTTTTCTAATTGTTTTTTTCTTTCAATAACATTAAGTTTTTTCATTCCTGAATCAAAATCTCTAAATGTTTCTACTGCAAAACCACTCTCACAATTTAATTTATTTCTTTTTTCATCTATCCAACATCCTAAAGTAATTGGTTTTGTTGTACTTCCACCAAAACGAGAATTTATTTTATTAACATATTTGTTAAATTCTGTTTGATTAATTTTATTGTTTGAATTGTCTGCTTTTGGATAAATTAGTGTGAAATGTGCTTCTCCAACAGACTTTTTACATACTTTTCTGTTCCAATTCTTTTTTAAATCACAATTTATCATTTACACACCTTCTTTAAATCATCTTTAAGAATAGTAACTTTTCCTTTTGTAAATTTAATATCACAGACTATTTTATCCATTACTTTGACACATTTTTTAGATTTAAATTTACCTAAATCTTCAAAAATAAAATGGCAATAAGAAAAGGAAGCAAAGTAAAATATAAAAGAATAGTCACAAATAAACCTAAAAAGAAATATACTTGGAGTGCAGGGGTTGTAAAATACAAATATACAGGTGGAACACCAAGAAGAACGATTGTAAGTGTAAAAGGTTCTAATAATAATACTTATATTCTTGATAAAAAAGATGTTAAGAAAGTAATAGATATGAATAGGGGAAAAAGATGAGAAAAAAATTAGCAAAGAATAAATCAAGGAGGTTAAAATGACAGAAAAAATAGATTATCATGAATTATTGAAGAAATTAAGACAAGAATTAATCTTAAATGAAAGTGAAAAATATCCTTTACAATTTATAGAAAGATTAAATATTGATATTTCATAGATAGATTTATAAATTAATGATTAATACTTTTTTTAATAATCTCTAAGGCTTTTTCAAAAGAAGTTGTTTTAATGCCTAAAGAATTTATTTTTGAGATATTCAAACTAGAATCTTTCGGGGATTTAACAACCCAATTTGAACTATCAACAATTTTTATATTGTTTTCTGCATTTACCAATAATGCAAGTTTTTTTAAAAAATCTAAAAAATTAATCTTTTCAGGACCTCCAATATTAAATATTCCTGATTTCCTTTTTTCTAAAAGTTTTGAGATAATTTCAGGTATATCATTTATGAATGTGGGGTTTCTTAATAAATTTGTATAACCCACTTCAATAACTTCTTTTTCAAACGTTCCTGTTCCAAATTTTATTTGATTAATATTATCATCATATCCATACATTGGTTCTGTTCTTATCACAATTGAATCTTTTAATTTCAAAACTTTTTCTTCTGCAAGAATTTTATTTTTTGCATATTCATTTTCAGGAGAAGGTTTATCTTCTTCAGCATAATCTCCTTTTTTCCCATCAAAAATATAAGAAGAAGATATGAAAACCATTTTAGCATTAATTTCTTCACAAGATTTTGCTATATTTTCTGCAGTTGTGTAATTTAGTAACCTACATTGTTCAGGATTTTTTTCACAAGCAACAGAACTTGTCAAAGCAATTGTGTCTATTACAATGTCTGGTCTATGTTTTAGTAAAAAATCTTTTACATCTTCAAATTTTGTAGCATCAAGATAATACAATTCTTCTTCTTCTTTTTCAAAATAAGTTCCGATAACTTCATGATTCTCTGATAAATATTTAAATAATTTTTTTCCTAAAAAACCAGAAGCACTTATTATTGCAATTTTCATTTTAATGATTCATAAAGTTTTTTATATTTTTTAGAAATAGAGGTTAATCCATTTTCATTAAAGTATCTTTCAGATTCTTCCACCATTTTTTTATAATTTTCAGGCTTCATTGCTTTTTTAATTACTCTTTGAAAATCTTCATCATCCTTTGCTAATTCCACACACTCATAATTTTGTGCAAAATCCCTAAAATAAGGAATATTGCTTGCAATTACTGGTTTTTTCATTGCCATAGCATCTGCAAAAAGACCGCTTCCAATCCCCCCTCTATAAGGTAAGAGTATAAGATCTGCTGCAGAAAAATATTTCCACCAAGTTTCATATGGAACAAATCCTAAATCAAATCTAACAAATTTTTCAAAATTATTTTGTTTAACTATATTTTTGTTAAGTTCTAAGAAATTCTTTATTTTTTCCACATTTCTATCATTAACTGCAGAAGGATTTGTTACAACAAGAATTGTCTTTCCTATTTTATCTGCTTGTTTGATTATTATATCATGACCATGATCAGGAATTATTGTGCCAATTAACAAATAAACAGGTCCTGATAAATTAAGTTCTTTCTTTGCTTTTGTTTTATTTGTTATCTTTAAATCTTCTATAATTGCATGAGGTAAAACTTTTATCTTTTCTTTTGGAATAGAATATTCATTAATTAATATTTCTTTGAAAAAATTTGTATGCACTATAATTTTATTTGAAGCCCAATTTATCCATTTGTTTTGAATTTTATATAATAATTTTCTTAGAAAATTCTTTATTAATCCTCCTTTAAATATTGTTTTTTGTGAAGGAACAGTATGCATTGTTACAATTAAAGATTTTTTCTTAAAAATTCCTAAAAAGGAAAAAAGGAAAAAATAAGGTAATCCATACCCTCCTAACATATTGTATTCATGCTGCATATGAATCACATCATATTTTAAAAATTGTTTTAACTTCTTCAATAAAGTAAAAGGTTTTCCAGCCATAAAAGTTATTTCATCTATATTTATACCGCGTTTCTTTATATTTTCTATAAGATCTAGAGAATATTTTGAGATTCCTTTTTCTGATGAAGGATCTGGAAAAACCATTGCAACTTTCATAAAAAATTATTATTAAAATGATTTATAAAATTTGTTAAATAAAATGTGAAAAAATTTAGAGGTGTTTTAGTTTCATAATATTTTTAAAAGATTTTTTTCTGTAAAAAGATAAACTAAAATACACAAATCTTTAAAAATTAAAATATAAATTTTTTTTAATGGAATCAAATAATTTTTCAACAGAAATCGCAGATCTTAAAAATAGAGTTTCAGAAACATTTGAAAACTTTGAAAAAAATAGGAAAAAAGCATTAATTACTGGAATTACAGGACAAGATGGATATTATCTTGCAAAATTTTTACTTAGTAAAGATTATGAAGTTTATGGCATGTATAGAAGAAGTAGTTTGGAAGTTGAGGAAAGAATTTTTGAATTAAGAGATAAAATTAAATTAGTTGAAGGGGATTTAATTGATTCTACATCAATCATTAAGATTTTAAAAGAAATCAAACCAGATGAAGTTTATAATTTGGCAGCACAGTCTTTTGTTCCATCATCATGGACTCAACCATTAGCCACTGCACAAATGACTGCTCTTGGAGCACTGAATATTTTAGAATCCATAAAATTAGTTGATAAAAACATAAGATATTATCAAGCTTCAAGCAGTGAAATGTTTGGAAAGGTCGTAGAAACTCCTCAAACAGAAAAAACTCCTTTTTATCCCAGAAGCCCATATGGAGTAGCAAAAGTTTATGCTTATTGGATAACTAAAAATTATAGAGAAAGTTATGGAATTTATGCATCAAATGGTATATTGTTTAATCATGAATCTCCAAAAAGAGGAAAACAATTTGTAACAAGAAAAATTAGTCATTCTGTTGCAAAAATAAAATTAGGGATGCAAGAATATTTTGAATTGGGAAATTTAGATGCAAAAAGAGATTGGGGTTCTGCTGAAGACTTTGTTGAAGCAATGTGGATGATGCTTCAACAAGATAAACCTGATGATTTCGTTGTTGCTACAAATGAAACTCATTCTGTAAGAGAATTTATAGAAGAAGCCTTTAGAATTGTAGAGATGCCGATTATTTGGGAAGGAGAAGGTATAAATGAAGTTGGAAAATTTAATGGAAAAATAGTTGTAAAAATAAATCCTAAATTTTATAGGCCTGCAGATGTAGATTTATTGCTTGGAGATTATTCAAAAGCAAAAGAAAAATTAGGTTGGGAACCAAAAACAAAATTTAAAGAATTAGTTAAAATAATGGTTGAATCTGATTTAAAAGAAGGAGTTTATTTACATGGTGAAAAGTAAATTAAATATGTTTTTGATTAAAAGTATATTTAAATAGTAAATTTTCTAAAAATGATAGAATAAAAAATGAATAACCCCGCGCTAAAGCGCGAGGTATCAAAAGATAAAAAAATGTTATCAAAAATCACGCCAAGGTTGAGAAGATTTAATGTAGTGGTCAACAGCTTCGATAGTTGTGTTTCCGACACTCCTAAAGAATTTTCCAGGACTCCGGAAATATCCTCTTCTAAAGTGGTTTCTCAACCAAGGATGTTTTTTGAAAAGTTTAAAGGAACTGTACCCTTTAAACAATTGAAGGGCCCTGCTAACACTCGCAGTAGGCGGCAGCTCAACAAACAGATGGACATGATCAATTCCAATGTAGAGTTCATAAATTTTAACTTTTCTCCTATAAGCTACTTTCCTCAAGAAGAACTCGCAGTCCATTCTCAACCCGTAGAACTTGAAAGAGTCTTTAGAGTATTTAATTTTCCACACAAAGTGGAAGGCATTTTGTCCGAAGCTATGCTTCCTAGATTTCAAATCCATTTTTTGCCCTCAATAGAGGGTACTCCTATAGGAGCATCTCCTAAGTCAGCGAAGAGGAAGAAGGCTCACGCTAAATTAATCGTTTAGTTCAAAGAGGCTAGTATCTAGCCCCCCTATAATCATGAATCACAGAATAAATAAATTTGTAGAAATAAGGGATGCAATTCCCCTACTAGCTAAAGATAGTAGTATCCTTGCAACTTAAATGAAAATTGCATTAATTGGACAAAATTTTGAAAAAAGTTCAGGCCAAGGAGTTTATGAATTTTCTAGTTATTTATATGAACATCTTAAAAAGATTAATAAAGATATTGAGGTAATTAAAGTTGGAAATTCAAAAAATTCTTTTATGACTTTATTTAATAATACTTTTGTTTCATTTTATAAAACATTAAAAAACAAATCAAATGTTTACCATTTTATGATGCCTGAAATAGCTTTTTCATGTCTATTTAAGAGACCCTCTATAGTAACAATCCATGATTTAATTCCGCTAATAATTAATGAGAGAAAAAAATCTTTTAATTTATATTTCAGACTTATTATGAAAATTGTTATTAAAGCAGATCATTTAATTGCAGTTTCTAACTCAACAAAAAAAGATTTGATTAAAATATTAAAGATACCTGAAAAAAAGATTTCTGTTATTCATGAAGGAGTAAATCATAAAAAATTTTATCCCTTAGAAAAAAAGAGAAAAAATTTATTTACAATTGGTTATCTTGGAGGTTTGGGAAAAAGAAAAAACATAGATTACATACTAAGAGTAGCTAAAGAATTTGGAAATAATAAAGGAATTTTATTCAAGATTGCTGGGAAAGGTCCTGAATTAAATAAATTAATTAGATTAAAGAAAAAAATGGATTTAAAGAATGTTGAATTTGTGGGGTTTGTACAAGACGGAGAAATGAATAATTTTTACAATTCCCTTGATCTATTTATCTTTCCTTCTCGCTATGAGGGATTTGGTTTGCCTATTGTTGAGGCGATGGCTTGCGGAATCCCGATTATAACTTCAAACATAAGCTCTTTGGCAGAAATAGCAGAAGATACTGGAATTTTAATTAATCCAAAAAAACCTAAAGATGCTGTGAGAAAAATAAAGAAAATTGTAAAAAATTTGGGATTGCAAAAGAAATTAAGAATAAAAAGTATAAAAAAAGCGAAAGAATTTAAATGGGACAAAACTGCTAAAGAAACATTTAAAATTTATGAAAAATTTAGACAAAAATGAAAAAACTTAATGTGGGTTGTGGCTTGGATATAAGAAAAGGATGGTTTAATTTAGACAATCATAAAACTAATGGGGCGAATGTTATTTATGGAAAGGAGATAATAAAAGAAAAATTTTTATCATCTTGCATAAATTAGAATGAAAAAATTCAAAGAATTAATCAACAATCCAATCGCAGCAAGCTGTAGTGTATGTTAGCTCAAAATTCATAACTAATTAATTTTTTATCATCTCGTCCTTGATTTATAACCTAATTCTTTACAGCTGTTAATACTCTCCCGTCGCCAATAGTATCAATATGTCTGCCATCACTCCAAAATTCCCCTCCCCAAAGTTCTTCATCTTTTATTTTAGGAAACTTTTTAAATATTTGAATTGCTAAAATACTTTTACAAATTTGCATAATCCTCGAAGGAGAATATCTTGGTGCACCTTCGATAACAATATGAACATGATTATTTTCGTGCCCAATAGCGTCGAAAAAAAGAAGATACCTTTCCTCAATTCCTCGACAAATTTTCTTCATAAATTCAAAATTTCAGGAGTTATCAAATCCTTACGATATTTTACAACAAAAACTATGTTATATCTTATACGATAAGAACAATGACAAGCCTTTCTAAGTTTCATAGAACTAATTAGCTATTTAATTAGTTAAAGTTATCGCAGCAAGCTGCGGGGTAAGACCCAAGGGAGAATCTAATTTAAAAAAATTGAGATTAGCAACTACCAAATATATCCTTAATCAAAGATAAATTTAAATAGCAGATTTTGCAAAAATAAATGTAAAAATGATTAAATTAATGAAAAAAAAAAGGTTATAAGAACAGAAGAAAATGAAATCAATTGCACTTGTATATCTTTCAAATAAAGAAAAACTAGATTATGGTTCTGGTATAGTTAGAGCTCGTATGCCTTATCCTTTAATTCATTTGGGTTCTTACTTAAAAAATAAAGGAATTAAAGTTTTTTTAATAGATGGACAAGTTTGTGATGCAAAAAAAGAATTAGAAAAAATTATTGATGAAGTGGATATAGTTGGATTTAGTTCTATGACTATGCAAATTTCAAATTCTTTACAATTAAGTAATTATGTTAAAAAAAAATATCCTGAAAAAAAAATAATTTGGGGAGGAATTCATCCTTCACTTTTACCAGAACAAACAATAAATAATTCTTCTATAGATTATGTTTGTCAAAGAGAAGGGGAAGGTTGTTTATATGATCTTTGTAGTGGAAAACCACTAAATAAAATAAAAAATCTTCTTTATAAAAAAAATGGGAAGATAATAGTTAATCCTATGAGAGATTTTATAGATTTGAATAAAGAAGATAAACCTATTTGGGATATAATTAATTTAGAACCTTATATCAAGAGACATAAGTTTGGACCTAAGAAAAATAAACGAGCTCTAGGTATTTCTGTTGGAAGAGGATGTATATTTAATTGCTCTTATTGTGTGAATAATGCACTTGGGAAAAAATGGAGAGCATTATCTGCAAAAGAAATAATTAAAAGAATAAAATTTTTACAGAAAAATTATGATATTCAACATTTTACAATTGTTGATGACTGTTTTGATGTGGATATGAAGAGAGTTGAAGAATTTTGTAATACTCTTTTGAAAGAAGGTATAAAAATTACATGGGAAGTAAATGTTAGGACAGGTAAAAAATGGACTGATGAAAGAATGGAATTACTTGTTAAATCTGGCTGTATTTTATTATGTGTTGGAGCTGAATCTGGATCAGATAGAGTTTTAAAAAATATTTTTCATAAGGGGATTACTACAGAAGACATTCTTTATATTGCTAAACAATGTAGGAAACATAAAATGTTAGTTGCTATGGGATGGATGTCTGGAATTCCAAATGAAACTGAAGAAGATATGAATAAAACTATTGATTTAATAAAAAAAGTTGTTAAAATATGCCCAAATTGCATTATTAGTGGACCTGCACCTTTTAGACCCTATCCAAATTGTGAGCTTTATTTTGAAGCAGTAAAACAAGGATATAAACAACCTCAAAGTTTAAGGGAATGGGGTATAGAAAGTAATGAAGGTTATCTTTCAGAAGAAACCCTTCCTTGGGTAAAAAATCCAAAAAAATTGAAATCACTTGAGTTTTATTGTGTAAATGCTTATAGATATCCAATAAATATTTTACATAAAATTTTGATCCTTATGTGTAAATTTAGACTAGACCACAATATTTATTTATTTCCTTTTGAAAGACCCCTAACAAAATATTATGTTCAAAATATTTATAGAGATTAATAAAATGAAAATAATT
>CAYFIZ010000001.1:35564-45571 GCA_964343325.1 Candidatus Woesearchaeota archaeon | reverse complement strand
TTAAATGTCCCAAAACTTTAGAATCTCCTATTGTTACAGAACAAGTAAAATGTGTTTTTGAGAATTCCAATGAAATACAAAAATGTTCTACTGATGATGGTGAGTTTGGATGTTCTGGAACAGGAACATGCATTGCCGATGTTAAAGGAAAAAAAGGAGCTAAGCAAATATGGAAAAGTTCTTGTGGAGGATATGCTTATACAATAATTGATGGAGATAATGATTATGCAGAATTTAAATGTATTTCAGAACTAAAGGTTACAGAAGAAATCGTCGGTGGAAAAGGTTTTAGATATGCTTATTGGCAATGTTATGATAAAGAGGAAGAAAAACAAGGAAGTGAATCATCTTGCAAATTATCTGAAACATGGAAAAAATATGCGACAGAATTCTGCCAGGAAAAATGCGATGAAGATAATAGTAAATGCGGAGTAAATTCTTTCAGTATTACGGAAGAATGTTATCTTGATTTTGGTGAAAAAGAATTTGCTTTTATCTCCTCTATTGAGGAAGAAGAAAAGAAAAAAGGGGAAAAAATAATAGAAGAAAAAGAAGAAATTTTAATTTGTAAAGATTCATGTCCTTCTGATGGAAAGTGTTATCCTTTTGGACATAGGAAATCTGAGAAGTTCTGTTCTGATACAGGTTCTTTTGTTGAGCAATTAAAAGGAGATACAATTTGTGAGAATAACTTTGAATGTTCTTCAAACTTATGTATTGATAGCCAATGTGTAAGTGAAGGATTCTTGCAAAAAGTAATGAACTGGTTTAGTAAGTTGTTTGGATAAAAATTTATTCCACTATTTGACTATTTTTTTGGGTTTTTAGTTTTCTAATTTGTCTAGAATTTTTTTTAACAATTTTTATTTTATTATTAATTCTTTTTGATTAGAAAAAACCGCAGAGTTAAATTTTCACGATAATAAATTTCTCCGTAGGAGGCTATATGTCCGAAAGACGAGAGAGTCGTTTTTTTGATTCTTTTTTCTAAAAGAACATTAGGACCTAAATTGAACTTAACATTAGGGATAAAAGAAGTTTTAAATATCTAGATAGGTTTTTTAAAGAAACCAAAGATATAAGGAAAAATGAAAGTTTTAAATATTTCTTTTAACTAAATAAATTATGACTAAAAAAGTCAAAAAAGGAGAGATAAGAAAGAAAAAGGTAACAATAAAGCCTATCCAGAAAAAGATTAAGATTAAGATAATAAAAAGTTCTGATAAAATTAAAGAATTAAAAAGAGATAAATCTGGATTAAAAGAATCTATTGAAGAGTTGGAAGAAGATTTTAATGAAAATAAATTTATAGGATTTTTACAGCCTTCAACAAAATCAACTACTCCTGTTCTTGAAAGGGTTGCAGATGCTCCTCAGCAAGCAATTAGATTAGAGCAAGATATTGCCGATGTTTCGACTTCTGAAAAAACTGAAGAAAATAAATTAAATTATGTTATGAATTCAAATGAATCAAACTATGCTCTAAGAAGAGAAGGAACAGGTTATCAATCAAATGAAATTGCAACACAGCCTGAAAGGATAAATACAGAAACTGCTGGAAGAAATTTGCGCCCTGCAATAAGAGATGCTGACACGATCAATCCAGGATTTCAAAGAACAAAAAGTGTAGAATATGTAAAGCAACCAGGACAATTAGAAAGAACAACACCTACTTCTCCACATGAACAAAGAAAAACAGAAGCACATGAACTTGAATCTCGTATGGAAAAATATGAAAGTAGATAAATTAATAAATAAATTTTTATTATTATAAACATGGCAAAAGTAGGTGATTATACAATTTCAGATATTTATCAGGGAGGGTATTCTTCTCTAACTCCTTCTTATGGAAATGTTTTTACAGGGTATCGTGTTGCAGCAGATGAGCTTGGAATGATTACTGATCCAAGAACAGCAAATCAAATTCAAGCGCTTGGGCAAACACTAAACCAAGGAGTTATTCCAGTAGAAGTTGGAGTTTTAAGCCCGGAAGTTTTTGATCAGATCCCAAAACAGCATTTTAAAGAGATAAATCGAATGGCTAAACTAGCAGGAGCAAAGACCTCTCTTCATGCACCATTAATAGAGCCTTCTGGAATAGATGCTGAAGGAAGAAGGCCTTGGGATGAATCATACAGAGAACTGGCAGAAAAACAATTGAATGATGTTGTTGAAAGAGCTGTTGAAATGGATGACAAGGGAGGTATGCCAATAACAATACATTCTTCAGGAATTCCTGGAAAAGAATATAAGATGACTTCTGAAGGGAAAAAAGTTGAAAGATTAATTGTAATAAATCAAGAAACAGGAAAAATGGCTCCTGTTGAAGAAGAAACAAAATTTTATCCACAATTAGAAAAATTAAAAGAAATAAAGACGCCTGAAAAACAATTAAAAGTTTTAAATGATTCTGAATGGGGTCATTCTTTTTCACCTGCTGTTTTTAGTAAAGAAAATGCTGATAAAATTTTAGATCAAGTTTATGATGTAGTTAAAGATTTACTTCCAGCATATAATTTTGATCCGAAATTTAGAGATAATTTAACACAAGATCAAAGAGATATTTTTTCAAGAGTTTCAACTGCACAAGAATATCTTAAAGAAAGTGAAATGACTGCAAATGCTCTTTTTAGTAAAGCTTACAAATATGGAACAGAAAAAGATCAAGAAAATTTAAAAAAATTAGCAAAAAATTATAGAGATGCTTCTGGAATAAAATATGAAGATGAAATTAAAAAAATGAGTGAAAAACAACAAATTCATTATTATCTTAAGACAAAAGATCCTAAAAATAAATCTAGAGCTATTAGTATGTTACTTGAAGGTTTGCAAGATATTCAACCTAATTTGTATATTCCTATAGAGGATTTTGCAGTTAAAAAATCTGCACAAACTTTTGCAAATGTTGCATTCAATGCTTTTGATAAACATAAAAATAAAGCACCTATAATTAGTGTAGAAAACATGTTCCCTGGAATGGCTTTTTCATCTGGTGATGAAATGAATAAATTAATTTTGGAATCAAAGAAAAAATTTGTTGAGAAAGCTGTTGGAAAAGGTTATTCTAAATCAACTGCAGAAAAGCAGGCAGATAAATTAATAGGTGTGACTTTAGATGTTGGACATTTAAATATAGCAAGGAAAAAAGGATTTAAAGATAAAGATTTATTAAAAGAAGTTGAACAAATCACAAAGCATGTAAAACATATTCATATGACTGATAATTTTGGATATTCAGATAGCCACTTGCCTCCAGGAATGGGGAATGTTCCTATTAAAAAAATTCTTGAAACATTGGAGAAAAAAGGAGTTGATTTAAAAAAAGTAAGAAAAATTAATGAAGTTGGGGGTTGGTTTGAACATTTTAAAACATCACCTTATGAAGCTGTTTTAGGGGCTTTTGGATCTCCTATGACATCTGCAGGACAAGGACCTTACTGGAATCAAGCAATAGGACTTGAACAAAGTTATTTTGGAGGTTATGGTCAAATGCTTCCTAACATAAATTATGAAACATTTGGTGCAGGATTTTCACAACTTCCTGCAGAATTAGGGGGGCAGAGACCTGGTGGAGCAGGAGGAAGAATGAGTGGAAGACCAATGGAGTAACAGATAAAATTCAATAATATTTAAAAACTAAAATACATTTAAAAAATAAAAGAGGTATAGATGGCAAATAAAACAAAAGAGGAAAAAATTTTAGATACTTTTGAAAGAAGTATGAATAGATTAGGAAATGAGAGTTCTGAAAAACTTGATAAAATAAAAAGTAAAAACAAGTTTTCCATGTTTCCAAAAGCAAATAGTAATGTTAAAAAACAATTAAATAAAAAAAAGAAAGTAACTAAGGAGAAACCTATTGGTATAGTAAAAAAGGTAGTTGCACCTAACCAAGTAGGTCTGAAAGAAGGTGTACACCAAAGAGGTGCGAGAATACCCAGAGGGCACAAGACCTCTTTGAGGCCCTCTAAAAAGGGCAAGAAAAAACTAAGAAAACCTATTCAAAAAAAGATTAAGACAATAAAAAATCTTGAAAATGTTAAGGAATCAATTAAAAAAAATCAGAGGTTAAAAGCAGAGATTAATCCGAATGAAAAATCAATTAAAAAAAATAAAAAAGTTTTCAGTAAAAAAACAAATTATAGAAAGATTAAGGTTATCAAAAATACTCAAACATTGCAGTTAAGAACAGAATCAGAAATTGCAATGGATTTTGCCACAAAAGCTTATAAAAGATTTAATAAGTTAATTAAATCAATAATTCTTTTTGGTTCGACATCAAAAAAAACAAATGTTGTTGGCTCTGATATAGATATCATAATGATTCTAGATGATGCTTCAGTGAAATGGGATCAAGAATTAATTGTATGGTATAGGGAAGAGCTTGGAAAAATAACAAGGGCAAATCCTTACAGGAAAAATTTACATATTAACACAATAAAATTAACAACATGGTTTCAAGATTTACTTAGGGGGGATCCAATTGTTATAAATATTATAAGAGATGGAGAATCATTAATTGATTTCGGAGGATTTTTTGAGCCTTTGAAATATCTTTTAGCTAGTGGAAAAATAAAATCAACACCTGAAGCAATTTATAGTTTATTGCAAAGAGCTCCACAACATATTTCAAGAAGCAAAGTTTCTGAATTAAATGCTATTGAAGGTTTGTTTTGGGCAATGGTTGATTCTGCACATGCTGCTTTAATTGCAGGACATAAAGTTCCACCTTCTCCAGAACATATCCCTATTGAATTAAAAGAAAGTTTTGTAGATTCAAAAATGTTAAAGATGAAATATGTTTTATGGTATAGGGATTTATTTCTGCTTCATAAAAAAATAACTCATGGAGAAATTACTAATTTAAAAGGTGTTGAAATAGATGAGTGGCAGGAAAGAACAGAAGAATTTTTAAAAGTAATGGCAAGATTAGTTAAAGATTTAATTTAATAAAAATTTATTTATCTTTTTGTGTCAAAATCCTTTCAAGATTTCCTGCTAAAGATTTTCCAGATTCAGCAATTGCCTTTCCAACACCTGTCATTTCAATAGATTGAACATATGCAGTGATTAATTTATTATATGTTTCTTCATTATCTACTTTAAAATCTTCCATATACATATCTTTTTGTGAGCTTGATATTGTATCTTCAGAAACTTCACTCCCCATTAATCCAAGAATATCTGAAACTTTTATTTTATTGATTCCACCAAAGTAAAATGCTTTTGCTGTTTTTAATAAATGCAATGGAGTTACAGCACCGCCATAAAGTTCTCCTGCTTCTTGTTCTGCACCTAAAAAAGCATTAGAAGTCATGCTCCCAAGATATTCATCTGGATTAGATAATGCTTCAGCATAACCTGCATGTGTAGCTTGTTCTCCAATTTCTCCATATCTTGCTTTATCTCTTCCAGCACTTGCAATTACAAAATTTTTAAGAGGTTTACTTTTTAGAATTTCCAATTGAGTATTTCTTGTTTCTTCTCTTTGTTCTCTTGTTGGTTTATTATCTTCTGTCATTTTTATTCAACTTCTTTATTTCTTTCTTCAGGAGAGACATAATCTATCTCCATTCCAAAGTTTAATCCATGTTTATCTAATACTTCTTTCATTTCACGAAGACTCCTTCTTCCAAAATTAGGTTTTCTTAACATTTCTGTTTCTTTCATTTGAACTAATTGTCCAATGTATTTTATATTATCATTTTTAAGACAATTTGCAGTTCTAATTGATAATCCAAGATCATCTAATTCTATATCATAAGCATCTTCATTCTGTCTTATACTTTTTCTAACATTTCTTGCTAAATTTTCAATATATTTTCCTTCAGGAGTTCCTTCTAATTCAGCTATGTTTTCATCATAAATAGCTTGTAATCTTTCTGAAACAATGTCATTAATGTAATTATCTACAAAATCACGATATCTTTCCACAAAAATTTTATCCTCTGCATCAGTAAATTTTCCACCTTCAAGCTTTCTCAAACTTTCTGGATTTTGGTAAGAAGGATTATCATCTCTTAGAGTTCTCTCTAAATTTTTGACTTCTATTACTTTGTTTAATATGTTAATATCAATTGGTTGTTTTTCACGTGTCATTTTTATTAATATCTAAAGAAATCTATACTTTATAAATGTTTCTATTTGTTACCACTAAATAGTTAAGTTGTTTTAATCTCACTGAGAATTTTACTCTTACAAGGAAGTTTTGATTTAACTTGCCTTAAAGTTTTTCTTGCAAATATTTCTGCTTTTGGATTTGCAACAGCAACGAAAAAAATTCCTTTATTTGGTTTTAGAATTGCTGATTTTCCAGAAGCTTTGCCAAAAGCCAACTGCATTCCTGTTTGCATTCTATCTGCTCCAGGTGCTGTAAGCATTTTATTCTCTCTTTGAATATGATGTGGAAATGGAATAACCTTAAACAAATATTGTCCTGAAAATTCCTTGTCAAGTTTTTTATTTATAAATTGCCTGCACGCTTCAAGAGCGTTATGGCTTATTTGAACTTTTTCTGTTGAAACAACCTTAAGAATATTTGGAAGTTTTCCATTATTAAACATCTGCTCATTACCCATTGCAAATTTAACAATTTTCTGCTGTGGAACTGTTTTTATAAATGACTTGCTTTTTTTCTTGCTTACCCTAGTATATGGAACAACTTTCTTTTTTGAATATGCAGTTGCTTTTCTTAAGGAAGCCATTAAAAACAACCTACGGTTTTTTTTGATTTTCCCTTTCGACACTGAAAGGCGATTTCTAATTGCCTCTGAGGAAATCGCACAGCTGTTAAACAACCTCGCAGTTTTCTTCTCCAAAGGAGACCCCTTTGTCTTTGGGGCTGATTTTCTCTTTCGACGTGGAAAAGCGATTTACAAATACCTTGATGAAATCGCATAACCGATTTATTTAATTTAATTTTCATTTTATTTTTCCTTTAATTTGAGGTTAATGGACCTTTAATTGTTCCTCTTGATTTTTCCCATCCTTTTTCTTTTATTGTTGAAATTATCTGGTCATAAGGAACCATTATTTTTTGAGAACCGCAACCAATTTCATATATTCCTTCAAGAGCATGACTATTCATATCTCTTTTTACATCGTCAGGACCTAAACTTCCTGTACGGCAAAAAGCAGGATCTCTTTCACTCATTTTATTTCCACCTTCGTGTCGTTTAATTTATTAGACGATGTTTGTGTTGAATCTTTGATTTCAACACTTGTTGTAACTGCTTGTCCTGGCAATCCTTTTTCAAAAATTGCTCTAACAACACCTTTATTTCCATGAGGAGCAGAAATTTTTCCTTTAATAATTTTTCCAGCAGGAGATTTCCACTCTACAATTTTCCCAACAAATTTTTCTGCTTCAGTTTTATTTGAGATTTCATCTAATTCTATCAAAAAATGCCTTTTATGAATTGTATGTCTTCCTCTTCTAAACTGAATAACTTTTCCGTTTGTCATAATTAATTATTAGAAAAATGGTTTTTAAAATTTCCTATATAATCCAATTTTTTTCCAGCGTGTTCTAAATGAACATTCAGTATAATTATAATCTTTCGCTGCTTGATGAGGATTTCCTTTACATTCATAAAATGCTTTTCTCATTTCATCATCACTCATTCCGTGTCTTTTACCACCTCGAGAACCTATTTTTAATCCTTTATCTCTCCAAACGTTTGAAACAGTGCTATGACTTGTTGAACGTCTATAATTTTCTTCAAATTTTCTCGCAACTTCAGCAGCATTTGGATTTTTGGGATTATGCAAATGCAACATAAAACTTTTTTCTTCAGGACTTAATCTCATAAAAATAATTATTATAAAAGGTATTAAAAGATTATTGTGTTCAGAAAATATTTTTAAACATCCTACAAAACAATCTCAAATTCTCCAAGTTCTTTTTTCAACAATTCAAAAACATTGGGATTAATTTGCAGATTTTGTTTTGTTTTTTGTTTTTCAACAGCTTCTGAAAGTTCTTGAACATTTGAATCTTCGATCTTATCTGTAATTTTTTTAATAACTTCTCCTTTAACTAAAAAACTTTTTTCTTCAGAAACAATTAATTCTGCAAATTTTTCTTTTCCATCTTCACTATATTTTAATCTAATTCTTGATTTTTCAAGAGACATTAAATCCTTTCTTTGCGAGTATTCAATCAAGTCATTAATTAAAATCATTGAATTTTTTCTTGCTTCATCAATTTTGTGTGAATTTGATTTTCCTTTTTTAAACTCTTTTTTTGCATTTGTAATATTTTCCAAAACTCTTAATGATTGCTGAGGAAATTTCCCTGTTTTAACTAGTTTATTCTTAAAATCTTCAATTGTTTTTTCTTGTGATTTTTTCCCTAAAATTGTTTTTAATAAATCAAAAACATCCTCATAAATCTGTTCAATTGTTTTTTCCTGCACTCTTTTTTCAATTTCTTTTCTCAATTCTTTAATTCTCTTAATATATTCTTCTGATTCTTTTAAAAGATTATCAATTTCTTTTCCAGAAACTTTATACTTTGGATTGTGTTCATAATTTTTAAACATTTTAACAGCCTTTTCAAGAGTATCAACATACTTTTTTTCTAACATTTTTTCTTTATCAACAAAAATCTTTTTCATTAAAGGATAAGATTCTTTATGTGTTGGAGGGGGCAAACCATATAACATAATCAATGCCTGGCTTGGAGTTAAGACCCCATAATAAATATCAATCATAGCATCAACTAAACGTCTTTCAATAATTTCTTTTGTTCTATCTGCAGTTTTCATAAACATATCAATTGCTTCAGGACTTGGTTTTAACTTTCCCATTTTCAGTAAAGCTTTCCAAGGCATAAAAGTTCCTCTATCATAAATAGGGATACCATCTCTAATAAAAGTAAACATAACAGGATGTGCATCTTTAACACTTTCCCAGAAATCAGTAAGTAAGTAAACTTGCGGTTCAAGTTTGTTTTTTACTCCTGCAAGAGCTGTTGCTTCCCCAATATATTGATAGATTATTGTTCTAAGCCTTTCTTTTAATTCTAATCTTGGCATCCTCTTAATATCAGTATCATTAATAATTATAAAAACATCAATATCAGAAGTTTTAACTGCTTCCCCTCTTACTAAACTTCCTCCAATAACATAACTTACAACATATCTTTCAAATTTTTGCAAAACAAGACTTTTATGAATTTCTGCAACTCTTAATGCTCCTAAAAATCCTTTGTCATAAAGAGGAAAAGACATTGCTATTGCACTTGCCAGTTCAAACTTGCTGTCTAAACAAGTTTCCCATATATCAACAGGAGTTTTAATCTGAAGCCAGACTTTTTCTTTTAAAGTTTCTGTATGCTTTACTATTTCTTGTTTTATCTTTGGAATTTCTTTGAATTTTTCTTCTGGAACAATAACATATAAATGCACATATTTTTCTGTTTCTTTAGGAACTTCTTCTTCATCAACAAATCTTTTAATTGCTTGAGGTGGAATAATTCCAATAGCTTCTGTAAAAGGATATTTTTTAACAATAAAATTCTTTAGTTTTTCAAATTCTTTTTTTGTTTTTTCAAGTTTTTTCTTTATTTCATTTGTGTTCTGAATTCTTGGAGTATTTGAATATTTTTCTCCAAGATTCATTTCAGGAATATTTTTGTTATTTGAGTCCATGTTTAAAAAAATGAGCTATTTATTTATAAATGTTTTTGAAAATTTATTTTAATATATCTTAATAAAAATAATTTATAAACCTTTATATTTGTAACCACTAATAAGTTAATAATATTAATCTAATTTTCATAAGAATTATTTTTTATAATTTTGTTTTTACAAATTTTTATAGAAAACCTTTTTAATTAAAGTATCTGTTTATTAATTAATGCATTTGTGATTTCCTTAAAGAACCAGTAGGTTCTTTTAGGTCCATTAGTCCAACGGCTAAGACGACTCGTTTACACCGAGTAGACCGAGGTTCAACTCCTCGATGGACCATTATGTGATTGTAGATCATACAGGATGTCGGAC
>CAYFIZ010000001.1:24003-35464 GCA_964343325.1 Candidatus Woesearchaeota archaeon | reverse complement strand
AGGTTAAGCGAAGGAAACCTTGGTGTCCTCGCGGTTCAACTCCTCGATGGACCATTATGTGATTGTAGATCATACAGGATGTCGGACAAAACAGTTTAAGCAAAAAGGAAGGTTAAGCGAAGGAAACCTTGGTGTCCTCGCGGTTCAACTCCTCGATGGACCATATCCATAATATTTAAAAAATAAAATAATTTAGTTATAAAAAGATGGAAAAAGTAATTGTTTATTCAACAAAAACATGTCCTTGGTGTATAAAAGTTAAGGAATTCTTAAAAGCAAATAAAATATCTTTTATTGAGAAAGATGTAAGTAATGGGAAAAACGCTGGAGAAATGTTCAAAAAATCAAAGCAAAGAAGTGTTCCTGTTATTGATATAGATGGAGAAATAATTGTTGGATCTGATGAATCTAAATTAAAAAAAGTTTTGAAAATGAAATAATTTTATTATTAAATTAAAATGTCAAAAGATTATGATTTTATAGTTTTAGGGGGTGGTGGAACAGGATTAGCAGCTGCAATGTATTCTGCAAGACTTGGATTAAAAACACTTGTTCTTGGAACATCTCACGGAACAGAACTTCCTATTGGAGGTGTTATAACAACAACAAATATTGTTGAAAATTATCCTGGCTTCTCTAAAATTAGTGGCTATGAACTTGCTAAAAAAATCAAAGAACATGCAGAAAATTATGATTTAGTTACAATGAAAGAAGAAAAAGCAACAGAAATTAAAAAATCAAAAAATTATTTTATCGTTAAAACAAATAAAGATAGTTATAAAACTAAAACAGTTTTATTTGCAACAGGAACAAGATGGAGAAAACTTGAAGTTCCTGGCTCAGAAGAATTTCAAAATAAAGGAGTTCATTATTGTGCTTTATGCGACGGCATATTATATAAGGATAAAATTGTTGCAGTTGTTGGTGGTTCTGATTCTGCTATAAAAGATGCATTACTTTTATCAGGATATGCAAAAAAAGTTTACATAATTTATCGTGGCGAAGAAATTCGTCCAGAACCTATAAATCTTGAAAAAGTAAAGAAAAACAAGAAAATAGAAATAATACATAAAACAAATATTAAAGAAATAAAAGGCGACAAACTAGTTACAAGTGTTATTTTGGATAAATCTTACAAAGAAAATAAAGAGTTAAAACTTAATGGGGTTTTTATTGCAATTGGACATATAATTATTTCAGAGCTTGCAGAATCTCTTAAAGTTGAATTAAATGAAAAAAAGGAAATAAAAATAAACCACATGAATTCTGAAACAAATATTAAAGGTGTTTTTGCTGCAGGTGATGTAACAGATAAACCATTCAAGCAATTAATTATTGGTGTTGCAGATGGCTGTACAGCTGCTCATTCAGCTTACGAATATATACAGAATAATTTATAAATTAATAATTTCTGTAATTTTTATGAGTATAAGTTTGGATAGAAAAGGATTATCTGATTGGGAAGAATCTAAAATGGAAAAAATACCTTGTAAGTTCCAAAGGAATTTTTTTTGTTGTGAATCTGATGATATAAGGGGAGTTCAATTATCAGGACTTGGTAATATGGCTGATGAAATTCATGGTGTTCAAGGGAGTCTTGGTTTTAATCTTGCTAATAAATTAAGGGGATTACAAATGACATTATATGGAAATTATTGTGGGGAAGATTCAAAAGGAATACAAGTTGGATTAATAAATTATAGAGAAGGGGGAAATTGGTACTCAAAATTTTCACCAATAATTGCTATTAGAACTGGCAGAAAAAAGAGTAATTTGTTATAATTTTAGAATATTATTAAAATTTGTTGGCAAAACTTTTATAAATACTTATTTATCTTTTATTTTAGTTCTATTTTTACTTAAAATGACAACTGAAAATTATGATACTGGAAATGATAGAGGAAGTTCTAGAGAATATTCTTTAATGGAAGAAAGAGATAAGTCTGGAATATATAGGGAAGTGGATGAATTGAGATCTTCTGCATCATGGAAAAATTATATAAAATCCTATTTAGGTAAGATTAAGCCCAGAGGTTAATTCTAGAAAAATGGCAAAAATAATTAATAACAAAACAGGAAAAGCAGTTAATGTTGAAGATGGAGAACCTATTAGAGAGGCATGTGAAGAATTAGAAATTTATTTTGGTTGTTCTGATGGTGTATGTGGAACTTGCATGGTTGATGTTGTTAAAGGAGAAGATAATCTTTCAGAATTAACAGAAGAAGAAAAAGATTTGGATAGAGACAAAAAACATAGATTAGCTTGTCAATGCAAGATAAAAAAAGGTGAAGTTAAAATTGATTTTTAGTGTGGAAATTAATTTAAACTATAAAAAGCAAATATAAATATGGGTGAAGAAGAAAAATCAGATATTCAGAGATATAAAGAATTAAGAGATAAAAAAGATTCTGTAAATTGTACTATAAGACAAAATTATAATCCGGGAACGTTAACAGGTGCAGCGATATTAACTTATATTGCCTTTGAAGCACACCCTTTAATAGGTGTTGCTGTTGGAGGAAGTTCATCAATTTTTCTAATTAAAAATTACTTAAAATACAGAAAAGAAAGAAAAAATGTAAAAGAAGATTTTGGAAGATTAGAACAAAAACTTTTCCCTAAAAGCGTTTAACCTAAACCTTTTATACTTATTTCTAAATGATGTATCATGACATTAAATTTTGAAAAAGAAAAACTTATTGCCGAACTTAAAAAAATAAAGCCGAAAAAAGTTTTAGTACAGCTTCCAGAAGGAATAAAGCAAAACACAGTTGAGATTTTTGAAACAATAGAAGATTTAGGAATTGAAGTTATTTTTTCAGGCGAAACTTCATGGGGTGGTTGTTCTATTGCCTTGCAAGAAGCAGAAGCACTTCAAGTTGATTTAATTGTTCATTTTGGACATGCTAAATTTATTGATGCTGATTTTCCTGTTTTATATATTGAAATTAAAGATGAATTAAACTTAAAACCTCTTCTTGAAAAATCTTTAAAAAAACTTGAGAAATTTAAAACTCTTGGATTGTCTTATTCAATACAGCATAAACATGATATTGAAAATATAAAAAAATTTTATGAAGACAATGGAAAAAAAATTATTCTTTCAAAAAAATTAGGCAATATTGCTTATGAAGGACATATTGTTGGTTGTCAGTATTCTGGATTAAAAGCAATAGAAAATAAAGTTGATTGTTTTGTTATTATAGGAAATAATTTTCATTCAATTGGTGCTGTATTAAGTGTTGAGAAACCAGTGATTTTGGTAGATGTTTATAACAATGAAATAAAAGAAATGAATAAATTAAGAGATAAGATTTTAAAGCAAAGATTATTTTCAATTGAGAAATTTAAAGAGGCAGAAAATATTGGAATTATTATCGAAATAAAGTCAGGACAAAAATTTGGCTCTCCAAAATTCTTGATTGATAAATTAAAAGAACAGGGAAAAAATCCAATTATTATAACAATGTCTGAAATAACTCCTGAAAAAATTATGAATTTTTATAATATTGATGCTTTTATTGAGTTAGCATGCCCAAGAATTGCAATAGATGATTTTGCAAAATATTCAAAACCAATTCTTACATCTAAGGAAGCTCTTGTAGGTTTAGGTATTAAATCATGGGATGAAATTTTGAAGAATGGGCTTGTTTAGATTTAATACATAAAAATTATATAAACTATTTTTCTTTTTCTAATAAATGAAAGAAAAAACAAAATCATTTATTGGATTATTAATTATTCTAGGATTATTTATCTTGTCTTCTTATCTTGTAAGAGAAAATATTGATTTAATTAAAGATTTAATTGGAAATGATTTTTTAGGAATTTTAATTTATATTTTAATTACAATTACTGCAATTGTTATTGCACCTATAAGTATGATGCCTTTAATTCCAATTGCATCAAATATTTGGGGCAGGGTTCCAACTGCAATTATTCTTATATTTGGATGGACACTTGGTTCAATTATTGTTTTTTATATTTCAAGAAAATATGGAGTTCCATTAATCAAGAAATTTGTTTCATTAGAAAAAATAAACAAATTAGAATCAAAAATCCCTAAAGAAAATTTATTTCTTGATATCCTTTTATTAAGGATGATAATTCCTGTAGATATTTTAAGTTATGCTTTAGGATTATTCAGCAAAGTTAAATTCAAAACATATTTTCTAGCAACAATAATAGGATTAATTCCTTTTGCTTTTGTATTTTCTTATCTCGGAACAATTCCTTTTTACTATCAAATTTTAGGATTTTTTATTGTAGGAATAATAATCACTTTAATTCATGAATTTTATCAAAAGAAAAGAAATTAATTATTGATTTAGATAAAAAATCTGAATTTATTTGTTTTATAATTTACAATCTGAAATAAAATTTTCAGTTATATAAAATGTCCTTGATGTAATTTTTTTAAGATAATAAGAAATTGCTTTTTTATTACCTATTGCAACATATATAACAATTTTCCCAAAATCTTTTGCTGCTTTAACTGCTCCTGAAAAATCACCATCATTAGATATTAGGTAAGCTTCATCATAAATATCTTTTTCAGCATCAAGAGCCAAATCTAAGGCAAGATTGACGTCACTTGCTTTTTCTACACAATATAATTCCCCATCTCTTTTTCTTTTTTCTAATCTTCCAAAAATTATATTCAATCTATCTATTTTCTTCAATTCGTCAAAGAATTTTTGTTGTTCTAAATATTGTTCCGGGTGTGTCTTTTGAGTTAAAGGAGCAATATAATAATTAATTTTAATTAGCTCATTGTTTCCAGCAATTTTATTACAAAATTTTTCTATATTTATTTTAACATTAAATTTATTTTTAATAGAAAAATAAAAATTACTTCCATCAATATAAATTACAATCTTTTTATCTTTAGAATTATTCATTTGGGATAGCATGGGGATTTTGCAACCCCCATGGACTTAATTATTATAACTAAAATTTTGCAATTTATATAATTTTCTATATCAGATTATGTTAACTTAAAAGAATTGGATTAAAGCCTTTTTTTGAAATGGGTCGCAAAGGATATCTGAAACAGGGGAAATAGAGAAACTTACAACTTCACTGTCGGAACTTTTCCTTTCCAATCTTTATTAGCATCTTTTAAAGTTCCTGCAACAATATGTCTGCCAGATTTTATTCCTGCTTTTTCTTTTAAAACTTTAATGTAAGTTTGAGCAATTAATACAGGAGAGTTTCCTTTAAAATTAGACATTCCAGTTGCAACACTATGAGGGCAAACAGCGTAAACTTTTATGTTGGGTTTGAATTCTTTAGCCAAAGATTCCGTCAACCCAATAATTGCAAACTTAGATGCAACATAAGCTGAAAGATTTGGTTTTCCGTGATGAGGAAGCCCAACATCTGATGATGCATTAACAATAACACCTTTTTTCATGTATTTCTCAGCTAATTTACATCCTGTAAAAGTCCCTCCAACATTTACTTTCATTAATTGATTATATTCTTTGTAAGTTGTTTTATCAATGGGTTTTGAAACTAAAATCCCTGCATTATTTATTACACCATCAATTCTCTTAAACTTCTTTTTTGCATATTTAAAAACATTTTCCATTAATTTTTCATTTGTAACATCTGCTTTAACCCAATTTGCTTTACAACTACAATTATCTTCTATAAGTTTAGTTACAGTTGCCTTGGTCCTTGAAACAGCAACAACATTCGCACCCTCTTTACCCAATAATGCACAAATTTCTCTTCCAATTCCTCTTGAAGCTCCTGTAATAATTATTGTTTTATTTTTTAGATTCATCTTTACTTTCCAAAGCAACTGCATTTATATATTTTAGCATGAGTTTAATCAAAAGCTCTTTCTCTCTTGTTAATGTTGAAAACAACAATTTCTTTTTTATCTTTAAACACATAATATTGTATTCTGCAAGATCCAATTCTTACACGAAAAGCTTTTTCTTTTCTACCAACAACTCTTTTTGCATCATGAGGGAATTGGTTTGATTTTAATTCATCTAATTTTTTCCAAATTCTTTTTCTAAATAATTTATCTATTTTCTTAAGAAATTTTTTTGGTTGAGAACCTAAGAAAATGGAGTACATTTTCAATTACCCAATTCTTCTTTCAAATCCTCTAAAGAAATTGTTTTGCCTTGTTCGTGTTCTTCTAAAGCTTTTTCTAATTGCACTTCTTCTTCAGCTGTCATAATTGAATCTGAATCAAACATATGGGTTTTTATGAAATGCACTTCTTTTTTGAGCGCTATTAATTCTTTATACATTTTTTCCATATTTACTATTTCTACCATATTTTCTTAACAAATTATAAATATATAAAATTTTCGTAGTTAATTACTTTCCAAAACAACCTCATTCATATCTTTTAACATAAGTTCAATTTCTTCATTATCTAAATTATGTGCTTTTGCTCCTTGTCCAATTGTTTCAATATTTGCTACATCACATCCAACACAATACAATCCATAACCTCTTAAAACCATGGCAACTTCTGGATATTTTTCAACAATTTTAGAGATAAGCATGTTTTTTGTTATTAATTCTTTAGAATTTTTCATTTAAAATAAAGATTAGAGAATTATTTAAATCTTACTTGTCATCAAAATAATTAATTTAATTCTTATTTTATTAAACAACATATTCAAGATCTTTTGCACTTTCTCTAATCCGGCGTTTTGCCACAAGCCCTAAAAAAGCACTATTATTTTGTAATGTTGGTTCTCTTTCAGCTTTTCCAGTCTCTAAATCAATAATTCCTGGATGATATACATCTGTTCCTATCATTGGAACACCTCCATAATGAGTTCGTTTTAATCCCAATACTATATGATTTTCATTAGAGGCATCTTCTTGAGTTGCATTTCTAACTAAAAGAGATACCGCAATCATTTCCATAAATCTTGGAAAATAGGATTTTGTTTTTTCCCATTTATTTTCATCTAATCTTTCTTTGATTTCATTTGCATAAACTTCAAGATTTCTTAGAGATGCTAAACCATTATTAGAATTAAGAATATCAATCATTGGAGAATGTAATAAATATTCAATAGCCCATGCACTTTCTAAAAAGTCATCTTCTTTATGGAATTTTCTAAATCTTAGTCTTTCGCTTCTTTTTCCTAATTGATTAGCATTGGCAATATTTTTTCCAAAATAATACCTTGCTAAGACTCCTGTATCTTTAACACACCTTTCTGAAAATGTAAATCTATAAGCCCTTATTTCTTCATCATCAAAAACAGGTCTTATCACCCCATATTTAGTTCTTATAATATCTATTTTATCTTTTAACCATGGAAAAGGCTGAGGTTCATATGGATGAGGGCTAAATTCATCCCCTGTTCTATTCGCATTACAGCAAACAGTTCCGTCACTAAGTTTAACAATTCTTTTTTCAGATGAAGATTTTCCTTTATTCTTAGTTCTTTTCTCAAGACTTTTACCTTTTATCCATTCTCCAATTAACATTTTTATAAATAATTCTCCTTATATTTAGAAGGAAAAAATTTATTTATAAATATTTTTATCGTAGTTATTTTTAGTATTTCTTTTTGAATTGAGAAGCCTTAAGATAATTTTCATTAACTTTTTTCCAATTAATTACTTTCATAAAAGCATCAACATATTCTGGCCTGCGATTTTGATATTTAAGATAATAAGCATGTTCCCAAACATCAATAACAAGCAAAGGAACCTTATTTTCAGTTATTGGATTTTCATGATCTCTTGTTTTTACAATTTCTAATTTATTTGTTAAAGGATTTAAAACAAGCCAAGCCCAGCCACTTCCAAATTGCGTCACAGATGCTTGTTTGAATTGTTCTTTAAAAATTTCATAACTTCCAAAATCTCTTTTTATTAATTCTAAAATTTCTCCACTTGGCTCAATATCTTTTTTAAGCACTGTCCAGAAAAAACTATGATTCAAATGTCCTCCTGCATTATTTTTTACAACTGTTTTTATTTCTTCAGAAACAGAATCAATTTCTTTAATCAACTCTTCAGCAGATTTCCCTTGAAGTTCTTCATGTCCTTCGAGAGCTTTGTTCAAATTATCAATATAACTTTTATGATGTTTTGAATGGTGAATCTCCATTGTTTCTTTATCAATATAAGGTTCCAGAGAATCGTAAGGATATTCTAGTTCAGAAAGTTCAAATACCATAAATTAATTATGGTGGATATTTTTATAAATTTTTTGGTAAATTTAAAAATAGTTGCAATAAAATTCCTAAATTCTTTTAAATGAATAAAAGTTTTTATGGAAATGAGCGAAGATTATTCAAGAAGTGAAGCAATTGCGATAAGTGAAGGTAAAGAAGCACTAAAAAGAGCACCATGGTTGAACAACAGATCTGTTCCTAACACAGAAGGTTTCTTTTTCAAATTAATGGAAAATGACACTGTTCATCCAAATCACTATTCAATTTCTTGTGTCGATGGAAATGGAACAAAATTATTTTTAAGTCCTTGGTCTGGAAATTATAGACTGGCTCCACAAGATGGTATTGCAATGAATGCCAATGATATGGCAACAGCAATCAGAGCATACCCTGATTCTTTAATGATTTATATGGCTTGTCAAACAGATGTTGAAGAAAGCTATATGGGGGAAATTATGAGGGGATTTGTTAACGCTACCGAAAAAATTAGAATTCCTAATGCTCCATGGGATTTAAACATTGGAAAATTAGAAACAGCTACTTTAAATGAGATGATTTCATTAGGCATTCCAGGAAAAGGATTTGATTTTGGGATTGTTATGACTGGTTTTATAAAAAAAGATGAAGTTCCATATCTCAATCCTCAACCAGGCCACAAAATAATAGGTGTTGCTTCTACAGGAATGCATAGTAATGGTTTTACAGAAGGTAGACATATTTTATTAAAACCAAATTCTGAATTAGAACCTAGAGAGGAATGGAGAAAAGAATATAGGGGAAAATACGAACTTCATCATAAACCAATTATGCTTGAAGGTAAAACGATATTAGAAGCAATGCAAGTGCCAACTGCATTATATTTAGTTGATGCTGTAATGATCGGAGAAGAATTAAGGGATAGAGATATTTATGGGGTTAATATTACTGGAAATGGTTTACTGAATTTCAATCGTGTTGGACATGATGTTTCATTTGAAATTACAGACCCTTTACCTTCATTGCCAATTCATGAATTATTGGTTGCATCCACTGATTGGAGCCCTATAGGAGCATATGAAAAACAAAACATGGGAATGGGTTTTTCATTTATAACTCCTACAAATTTAGCAGATAGGGCTGTACAAATAATTAATGAACGAGGAGAAAACCACGCACAAATAGTTGGGGAAGTTTCTAAAAATAAAGGTAAAGGAGTGCAAACAGTTCTACACCACACATATAGTGGAAAACAGTTCACATTCAAAGGATATAATAATTAATTTTATAAATCAAATTATTTATTCTAAGAAATGAAAACTAAAACAATAAGTTTTTTAATAGGTGTTTTTATTTTAGTTTTAATTGGAGGAATTTTTATAATGGATAATGATAAAAAAGTCAAATTAGAAACAAATCAAGGAGATATTATTATCGAATTATATTCTGACATGCCTATAACTTCTGGAAATTTTGAGAAATTAGTTGGGGAAGGTTTTTATGATGGAATTATTTTTCATAGAATAATTGATGGATTTATGATTCAAGGAGGAGATCCTCAAGGAACAGGAATGGGTGGTCCTGGTTATGCAATCAAAGATGAATTTTCACATAAAGGTGGAAATAAAAACAACAGAGGAACAATTTCAATGGCAAACTCTGGCCCAAATTCAGGAGGAAGCCAATTTTTTATCAACCTTGTAGATAATAATTTTTTAGATGATAAACATCCTGCTTTTGGAAATGTTGTTGAAGGAATGGATGTTGTTGACAAAATTTCAAAACTCCAAAAAGATTCTTCAGATAAACCTTTAGAAGAAGTTAAGATAATTAAGGCAAGTCTTTTTTAATAATTGTTTAAATTTAATACATAAATTCTTATAAATTAAGAAGTTTAAGAAAAAATATGGAAGAAGATTATGATCCTCAAAGAGAATCTAAAATAATAAGGCGACTTTCAAAAATGGCGTATGGATGTATTGTTGTTGGAGGAACAATTATGTTTGGTGGGTCTCATTATTATACGACTCCTTCTATGTCTCCTGAATTAAGAAGATACCATGAAATAGGAATAGTATTGGATAACCCTCCTAAAGTAAGATCTGGAGATTTAGAATCAAAAAGTGCTGAACTTATTGCTGGTATTAATATATTAAAAGCTGAAAAAGATGAAATAACATCAAAATCAGATTTTGCTGAAGCAAGAAAGAGATATGAATTTGAAAAAGAAAAAGCAGATTCTAGAAAAGATTATTCATTTTGGGGTGGACTTGTATTAATATTATCTAGTTCAATACCTTTCACCCTTTCAAGTAGGAGAAGAAGATTATTATGTTCTAACTTTTCTAGGGGAAAAAGATAGGATTAGACATGGTGGTGGACAAGTTTTTTAAGTTATTTAATTAATTCTATAAAAATTATATAAACTATTTTTATTTAATTGCATAATAAAAATGTCTGAAAAAAATTTATTTTCTGTATGGAAAAAAGTTTTTGGCAATTGGAAATATGTTGCTTTAAGTATTATCATTACATTAATTTTTTATTCTTTTAAGGTTCTCATTTCAAGTTATGATTCTTTGATTTCTTTTTATGGTAAACTTGGATTATTAGAAAGCATTAAACTTTTATTTAGTTTTTTTATAGGATTTAAAGAAACAACATTAACAAGTTCATTTATTAGTTTGATTTTTATTACTATTCTTTTTGGAATATTATTCAGCCTTATTATTTACAAAACAAAAATGATTAAATCAGTTTCAGGGAAAACAGGAATTTTTACAACAACAGGAATTTTCCTTGGAGTTTTAGCTCCTAGCTGTGCTACATGTGGTATTGGTTTACTTTCTCTTTTTGGAATCAGTGCTGCTGCACTATCTTTCCTTCCTTACGACGGATTGGAATTATCTATTTTAGCAATTGGCATCCTTTCATTTTCAACTTTTGAAATAACTAAAGATATAAAAAAAGGAATTCTATGTGAAGTCGACTTTAAAAAATAACAAAAAGTTTTTAAAGGAAAAAAATTTGTTACTAACTAGTTTAAAATGAGCGACGAAACATCAAACGAAAAAACAATAACAATAAGAAAAGATGATTTGTGGAAATATTTATCATTTTTTTTAATTGCAGTAGTTCTTATCGGAGGAGTTTTTTTATTTACTGGAGATTCTAATACAGGTCCAATAAAGGGAAATATTGTTGACCAAAAACAAGAACAACAAGAAGGAAAAGCAAGTGCAAGTGTTGATGATGACGCTGTTCTTGGAGATCCTGATGCACCTGTAACAATAATCGAATTCTCAGATTATCA
>CAYFIZ010000001.1:18204-23903 GCA_964343325.1 Candidatus Woesearchaeota archaeon | reverse complement strand
CTGTTCTTGGAGATCCTGATGCACCTGTAACAATAATCGAATTCTCAGATTATCAATGTCCATTTTGTAGAAAATTCTGGACAGAAACTTATACTTTAATAAAATCAGAATATATTGATACTGGAAAAGTAAAAATTGTTTTTAGAGATTTTCCATTAGCAAGTTTGCATCCAATGGCAGTTCCTTCTTCAGAAGCAGCTGAATGTGTAAGAGATGTAGCTGGAAATGATGAAGCTTACTTTGAAATGCATGATAAAATGTTTATAGAGCAAAATATTTTAGATGGTGGAAGTCCAAATGGTCCTGTAACAGGTACAGCTATTTATACTACAATTGATTTAAAATCATGGGCACAAGAACTTGGATATGATATTTCAAGCTGTTTAGATTCAGGAAAATTCAAGAATGAAGTTCAAAAAGATTCTGTTGATGCTCAATCTGCTGGATTTGGAGGAACTCCTGGTTTCTTAATAATGAAGAGTGGGGCAAAAGAAGGTACACCTCTAAAAGGAGCATATCCATTCAGTGCATTCCAACAAATCATTGAAGCTGAATTAGCTTAATTTTATTTTTTCAAATAATTTTTCCATTAAACATTTTAAGAATTTTATCATGTTTTATGTAATCAAGTATTTCTTTATGGTGGGTTATTATTAAAATACATTTTTCTTTATTCATAAAATTATTAATTTCTTTTGATATTTTTTTTAAAGAATCAATATCTAAACCAGAATCAATTTCATCAAGAATAACAAATTTTGGATTTAAAACCAGCATTTGCAAAATTTCCATTTTCTTTTTCTCTCCACCTGAAAAATTTTCATTCAAATATCTTTCCAGAAATCTTTTATTAATATCTAAATCTTTTGCTTTTTTTTCTAATAATCTTTGAAAATCTAAAAAAGAAATTTTATTTTCTTTTATAGAATTATAAGCTGTTCTTAAAAAATTTGAAATTGTAATTCCTGAGATTTCTGTAGGAAATTGAAATGAAAGAAACAAGCCTTTTTTTGCCCTTTCATTTACAGGAAGATTTGTTATATCTTTTTCATCAAATAAAATTTTTCCTGAAGAAATATTATATTTTGGATTTCCTATTAAAACATTTGCAAATGTAGTTTTTCCAGAACCATTTGAACCCATTAAAACATAAATTTTTCCTTTTTCAAATTTTAAATTAATTTCCTTTAGAATTTTTTTTTCTTCAGCTTCTACATGAAGATTTTTTATTTCAAGCATTTTAAACTTCTATTACTTCACAGTCTTTGATATTTATTTTTCCTTTGTATAGTATGTGTGGGATAAAATGAAATACCATAGGTTTTCTTCCCATAGAAAATTCTTCTCTAAAATAAGCTTTAGTTTTTGAACCAATTTTATTATATTTATCTAAGTCTCTAATTTGAAAAAATATATAATTTTTTTCATTAAAAAGATTTCTAATTTTGTATAAGTTCACAATGGTAATAGATTTATTAAGAATTCTTGGATCTATTTTAAACCATTTAGATTTTTTTCTTTTAGGTGAACCAGCTTTTATTAATGCTTTTTTCAATTTTTCAGGATTAACAGCTGTTAAATGAATTACATCATTCCAAAGACAATTTAATATTGGAAATTTTAGATTAAGGAGTGTTTCTCTTCCTTCATATTTTTTTACTTTTTCATTATAAATAGAAGGATATTTTTTCTTTAATGAATTCAAAGGCATTAAAAAATTACCTTTCATGTCTTCTGGAACTTTATGATATAAATAATTCATTTTAATGCTCCTCTAATAGATTCTAAAGGCAGTAATACACATTTTAATCTTGCAGGATTTATTGATATTTTTAAAAGTTTAAGAACATCTTTCTTATCAAGTTTTTTTACATCTTTTATTTCCATGTTTTTTATTTTATCTGTAAGCATTGAAGAAGAAACCATACTTATTACACAACCACTTCCATTGAATTTTGCATCTTCTACTTTGTTATTTTTAACTTTTAATTGAACAGTTATTTCATCACCACAAAGAGAATTAGTTTCTGTATGTTTATGAGTTGGATTTTTCAATTCTCCGAAATTTGAAGGGTTTTTGTATAGCTCTAAAATATGTTCCCTATACATTTTTTCAGATAAATTATCATGACTCATTTTAATTATTAAACTTTTCATTTATTTTATTTAAAGCTTTTACAAATTTATCAATATCTTCAAAAGTATTATAAAAATAAAAACTTGCTCTTGCAGTGCCTGAGATTCCTAGTTTTTTCATTAAAGGCATTGTGCAATGATGTCCTGCCCTTATTGCAATTTCATAATCATCAAGTAGAGAAGCAATATCATGAGGATGAATATTTTTCAGATTAAAAGATAAAATTCCTGCACTATTTTCAATTCCAGGATTATAAATCTTAATATCTTTAATATCTTTAATTTTCTCTAAAGCATATTTCATTAATTCTTTTTCTTTTTTTTCAATATTCTCAATTCCAATTTCTTCAATATATTTTATTGCTTCTGCTAATTCAACTGCTCCTGCAATATTTTGAGTTCCTGCTTCAAATTTTTCTGGAATAGAATCCCATTCAGCATTTTCAAGAGAAACTCTTTTTATCATACCTCCTCCAAAATTAAATGGCTGTAATTTTTCAAGTAAATGTTCTTTCCCATATAAAACTCCAATTCCTAGAGGGCCTAATATTTTATGTCCGGAAAAAACTAAGAAATCACAATCAATGTTTTTTACATCAACTTTCATATGAGGAACACTTTGTGCTGCATCGATTATTGTTATGGCTTCTTTTTCCTTACCTATTTTAATTAATTCTTTAACAGGATTTATAGTGCCAAGCGAATTTGAAATATGCACAACAGATAAAATCGCTGTTTTATTTGTTATTTTTCTTTTTGCATCTTCCATATCAAGAGTAAAATCATCTCTTACTTTAATGAATTTTAATTTCATATTTTTCCTTTTTGCAAGTTCTTGCCATGGAACTAAATTGCTATGATGTTCCATTTCTGTAAGGACAATTTCATCTTTTTCTTTAGGAATTATTGAATCAATTATATAGGCTAAAAGATTAATTCCTTCTGTTGTGCTTTTTGTGAAGATTATTTCTTTTTGAGAAGCATTAATAAATTTAGCAATAATTTTTCTTGAATCATTATATTTTTCTGTTGCTTTTTGGCTTAACTTATAAATTCCTCGATGAATATTTGCATTTGAAGTTTCGTAAAATTCTTTAATTGCATTTATTACTTGTTTTGGCTTTTGAGTTGTTGAAGCATTATCTAAGTAAACAAGGTCTTTATGATTTTGAAATATTGGAAAATCTTCTTTATTCATTTTATATTATTGAAGCCTCATATTCTAGTGAAACATCTAAATGATAATCCACCATAAATTCAAATCCACATACATAAGTTTTTATAATACTGCAGGAAGATATTATTTTTCTAGGAACTCTGCCACCTTCAATTTCTTTCATAAATAAATCATAATTATGTGTTACTATATTTTTTTGTAATCTACTTATTCTTCCTTGAGGAACATTTTCTCCAGTTATTTCCCAAGATGTAGAAAAGTTATCTCCAACAAGGGTACTAGTTCCTGTAATTATTTCTCTTTCTCTTACCGGAGAAATAATTCTTTCTAATAGGTCTGATAAATGATTCATTTTAAATAATAGAATCCTCGATTTCTAATTCGATTAATTTATTTAATTCAACTGCATATTCTAAAGGAAGTTCTTTAACAACAGGTTCTATAAATCCTGAGACAATCATTTTTGTTGCTTCTTTTTCAGATAAACCTCTAGACATTAAATAAAACAATTGCTCTTCCTGAATTTTTCCAACAACTGCTTCATGCGAGACTTCTACGTTATTTTCAGAAATTTCCATAGCTGGAAAAGTAAGGACCTTACTTTTATTATCAAGTATTAAACCATCACATCTTACATTTGATTTTGAATTAACAGAACCTTTTTTTATATCAACTAATCCTCGATAAGAACTTATTCCTCCTTCTTTGCTGATTCCCTTGCTTATTATGTGAGAGCTTGTATTTTCAGCGAGATGATAAACTTTGCATCCTGTATCTTGGAACTGATTATTTCCTGCATAAGCAATTCCTATGTAATCTGTTTTAGCTTTTTTTCCAATTAAAATACTGCAAGGATAAAGCATTGTTGTTTTACTTCCTAAATTTCCATTAACCCATTCCATTATTGAATTTTCATGAACAATTGCTCTTTTCGTGTTTAAGTTGTAAGTATTTTTACTCCAGTTTTCAATACTTGAATAACGAACTTTTGCATTTTTTAAAACATGAATTTCTACACAACCAACATGCAAAGAATTTTCAATGTATTGAGGAGCTGAGCAACCTTCAATATAATGAATTTCTGAACCTTCATCAGCAATTATTAAAGTATGTTCAAATTGCCCCCCTTGTTTTGCATTCATTCTAAAATATGCTTGTAAGGGCAGTTCAACTTTGATTCCTTTTGGAACATAAATAAAACTTCCTCCGCTCCAGACAGCTGCATGCAAAGCTGTAAATTTATGCAAGGCAGGAGAAACACAATTTGTCATAAAATATTTCTTGACTAATTCAGGATATTGTTTTACTGCTTCATCCATATCAAGAAAAACAACTCCTTTTTCCCCTAAATCTTTTTTTAAATTATGATAAATAACTTCTGATTCATATTGAGCACCAACACCTGCAAGTGCTTTTTTTTCAGCTTCTGGAATTCCTAATTTTTCATAAGTTTTTCTAATATCTTCTGGAACCTCTTCCCAATTTTTGGAATTTTTATTTGCATCTGGTTTCATGTAAAAATAAATTTTATCTAAATTCAAATCACTTAAATCAGGACCAAAATTAGGCATGGGCTTTTTATTGAAAATATTTAGAGCATTTAATCTTTTATCTAACATCCATTCTGGCTCTTCTTTATCTTCTGAAATCTGCCTTACAACTTCTTCACTAATTCCAGGCTTTGCCTTGAATTTTAATCTTTCAGGATTATGATGATCAAACACGTTTCTTGTTACTTGGATTTGGGAATCTTTATTCATTTACTTAACTATAGTTAAGTTTATTTAAAGTTTTTGATTGGGTTACATTGTTAAGTTAATTGGTCTTCGGTAGATTTTTAAGTTTGATTTTCTTAAACTTTTTTATGGTAAAAAAAGCATTTTGTGATAGGTGTGGAATTGAATTAAAGGAAGAAGAACCACATTTAACAGATTTTAATGAAATATTTGAAAGTGTGAATGATTCTTTTAATGAGCCTCTCGATGGAAAAGAGGGATTATTAAAAGCACAATTATGTTGGGATTGTTCAAAAGGATATGAAAAAATAGTAAAAGAAACAAATAAAAAAATTAAGGAATATATAAAAGAAAATAAAAAAGAGAAAAAGAAAAGTAGAAAATTTGGTCTCTTTAAAATTGTTGATTAGAAAGTTTAATCAACTCCAACCAATCATCTCATCCTAAAAACCCTTAAAAACTATTTTTCTTTAGAACCTCCATGTCAAAAGTTATGCCTCAGGAAATCGAAGTTTGGTATTTGATTCCTGCATTGAGAAGAGAACTTGTAAAAATTTTTATTAAAGATTATAATTTAAGCCAGAAAAAATCTGCAGAAATTCTTGGAATTACAGAATCTGCAATTTCTCAGTATTTGAAATCAAAAAGAG
>CAYFIZ010000001.1:5565-18104 GCA_964343325.1 Candidatus Woesearchaeota archaeon | reverse complement strand
GAAATTCTTGGAATTACAGAATCTGCAATTTCTCAGTATTTGAAATCAAAAAGAGGGGGAAAAATTGCATTTTCAAAAAAAGAAAAAGAACAGATAAAAAAATCAGCTGATAAAATAATAAAAAAACCAGAAACTCTGATGAAAAATTTAAATGATTTGTGTGTTTCATTTAGAAAAACAAAAGTTATTTGTGATCTTCACAAAAGTCAAGATAAAGGCATCTTTAAAAATTGCGATGTTTGTTTTGAATGAGATTACATTTTTTTAATGTCTTCTAGTTGTTTTGGTGCTATAAATTTCTTCATTACAAAATCAACTACAAATCCAAAATACCTCATAAAATACCATAATTTTGCACCAAATGTAGGAGTTATAACCTCTTTGCCTTTGTCCATATTTTTGACTATTTTTTTTGCAACTATTCTAGGGTCACCTGCAACTTTGTTAAAACGTTCTACACACATTTGTTTTGTTTCATTATTATTACAGTGAAAAGCTGTTTTTGCAAAATCTGTTTTCATTCTTGCCGGCAACACAACTGTAGTAGTTATATTTGAATCTCTTAATTCATACATTAGAGAACGATTAAAACCATAAACAGCTGATTTAGTAAGATTATAAACTGTAAAATATGGCAAAGGTGTGAAAGTTACGACAGAACCTGTGTTTATTATTCTTCCTTTGTTTTCTTTTTTCATATATTTTAATGCCATGCTCGTAAGATGAACATAAGAATTAACATTAACTTCCAACATATTTTTTATCATTTCCGAATCTTGATTTTCAAGTAAAGTAGCTTTTCCAAATCCAGCATTATTGAAAACATAATCAATTCTTTTTTCTTTTTCTATTATTGTGGAAATTATTTTCTCACGAAATTTAATATCTATTAAATCCCCTGAAATTATTTTTATTTCACCTTCAAGTTTTTCACAATCTTTTTTCAATTGTTCTAAAAGATTTTTTCTTCTTGCTACAACATACACTTTATGTCCTTTTTCGCAAAGTAATTCTGCTAAAACTTTTCCCAAGCCAGAAGAAGCTCCTGTAACTAAACAAATAAAGGGAACCAAGTTTCCCTTTATCAAACTCTCCTTTAAGTTAGGATCACGCCTGATTGATTCAACCTCTTTTCGCATTTCAAGAATTAGGATTTTTAATTTATATAATTTCTCTTTAACGAATAATTTATTAATGTTTTTCTCCAATCCAAAATCCCTCTTCTGCTTTCTCAATGTAATTTAATTGAGCATTTTTTCCATCAAATTCTTTTCTAACTAATTCTTTCATCTCTTTAGTTTTCATTTCAAAATTTTCCCAAAGAATATTTGTCCATATTTATATTCAGATTTAGGATTAATTTCTTTAAGCTTCCCAATTTCTTTAAAACCAAGTTTTTTGTAATAAAGAATTGATTTATTTCCTTTGTAATCTCCTGTTCCAAGATATAAAACCAAGAATTTATTTTTCTTACAATAATTCATAAGATGCTTTAATAAATCAGTCCCTATGTTTTTCCCTCTAAATTTCTTTTTTACTGCAAATTTTTCACCAAATACTCCTTCAATAAATGGTGGATTCAAAAGATGTTTTCCAAAACAAACATGTCCAAGATAATCTTTTCCTTCAACAGCTACAAAAATCTCTTTGTTTTTTACTTTTTCATTAAAATATTTAATTTGTTTTTTAGAATTTAAATTAGGGAAAGCCTCTTTCTGAACTTTAATAAATTCTTTTTTATCATTCTTTTTACCTATTCTAATCTTCATAAATATCTTAAGAATTATTCAATTTTATATCTTTCTTTTTTAACACCCTATTTGGGCGTTGAAGTTATATATTATACTAAGAAATTCCAGATGGTTTTTAAGTGAAATATTAAATATTATGCGTGGGAGCTAATTCTAAAAACAAAACTAACTTGCTCCACGACTTTTTAAAAAATAATCATAAATCCTAAGGTAAATTCAGTTTTACCTAAAACCCTTTTTTTCCTTATAATTTTTACAAGAAATTTCCGAGGGTTTTTAAGTGAAACAATAAACCCTAGGAGACTCTTTAATTTTTTAAGATTTGTTCAATATTAGTTTTTCTTCTTTTAACATAATTTTTAACTTTTTTAAAATTGAAAAATTACCCTTATGTTTTTTAATTAACTCCTTAATAACTTCATTTCTTGCTTTATGATGTAACTTTAACAGAACTCTATCAATCTCTTCCATATATATTAAAAATGAAAACTATATTTAAACTTTTAGAAACCATATTTAAAATATTCAAAAAATCCTTATAATTCTTATAAATCTCTAAAGATTTATTAATACTTTTTTCTTTTTATGAGAATGAAATGCCTTGAAAAAAAAGCAAAAGCATATGCACTAAAAAATGCACTTTCACATGAAGGGAAATCAAAAATAGGTTCTGTTATTTCTGCCTTATTTAATGAAGGTTTGAAAAAAAGTGAAGTAAAGAAATATTCAAAAGAAATTTCTAAAGTAGTTTCAGAAGTTAATTCCCTTTCTATTGAAGAACAAGAAAAAGAATTTGAAAAATTAGAAAATGAAATTAGTGAAAGGAAAGTTCGTGAAGGTTTAGAAGAATTGCCTAATAATAAAAAAGTCATCATGAGATTTGCTCCTTCTGCTTCAGGACCTTTGCATATAGGACATGCAATGACAGCTTCTTTATCATTTCTTTATGTGGAAAAATATCATGGAAAATTTTATGTGAGGATAGAAGATACTAATCCTGAAAATATTTACAAGAATGCATACAAAATGATTGAAGAAGATTCAAAATATCTTTTTGATAATAAAGCAGAAATCATAATACAATCATATAGAATGGAAATTTACTATAAATATGCTGAAAAATTAATTAAAAAAAATGCAGCTTATGTTTGCACTTGTTCTGGAGATGAATTTAGAGAATTTGTAAAGAAAAAGAAAAATTGTCCATGCAGAAGTTTAATTGGAAAAGAAAATTTGAAAAAATGGAAAAAAATGTTGACGCCACAGGCGTACACCAAAGAGGTGCGAGAACCTCTTCGAGGCCCTGATAAATTTTCAAAAAAAATTTCTACTAAGAGCAAAAATGGATTTAAACAAGGTGAAGCTGTTTTAAGATTTAAATCCAATATGGAAGATTCTAATCCTGCAATGAGGGATTTTCCTTTGGCGAGAATAAACACAACAACCCACGATCTTCAAAAAAATAAATATAAAGTTTGGCCTTTGATGAATCTTGCTGTTGTAGTTGATGATATTGAAATGAAAATAACCCATATTATAAGGGCAAAAGATCATAGAGACAATGCAAAAAGACAGGAAATGATTTTTAATGTTCTTGGGAAAAAATCACCTTGGACAAGTTTTTTAGGAAGATTTAAATTCAAAGATATGGAATTGTCAACAACAAAAATAAGGCAAGAGATTGAACAGGGAAAATATTCAGGGTGGGATGATCCTAAACTTCCAACTCTTGTTTCACTAAAAAAACAAGGCTATAAACCAGAAGCATTTTGGAAATTTGCTGAGCAAATTGGTCTTTCTGAAAATGATAAAGTTATGGATAAAAAAGAATATTTTATGTTGCTAAAAGATTTTAATAAGTAAGAATTTTTGAATATACGGAAATATTTATATACTATTTTTTTTTAATTTAATTATGAGAAAGGATAAAAGAGGTATATCAACAATAGTAGTTTCTTTAATAATGATTGCTCTGGTTTTAGTTGCCGTGGCTGTTGTATGGTTTACTGTAAGAAATATTCTTGAAGGAGGAACAGAGCAAGTTAATTTAGGAACAAATTGCTTAGAGGTTGATGTAAGAGCGACAAACTTAATTTGCAGTGGTGTGAATAATGATGTTTGTAGTGTAACAGTTACAAGAAATCCTGGTGGAAATGATATTGCAGGAATAAAATTAGTCTTTACAAATTCAACAGGGGATAAAAATTATGTACATGATGTTTTAGGGAATATTGTTTCTCTGGAAGCAAAAACAGAAGCAAACGTCAACACTGGAATATCAAATGTAAATAATGTTGAAGTTGTAGCTTACTTTACAGATTTTGCAGGAAATGAGCAATTATGTTCAGCAACTTTTTAATTCTTAATAATTAAATTTAAAAACTGTTTTTATTCTTAATTTATATGCAAACTAAATTTGAATATACGGAAATATTTATATACTATTTTTTTTTAATTTAATTATGAGAAAGGATAAAAGAGGTATATCAACAATAGTAGTTTCTTTAATAATGATTGCTCTGGTTTTAGTTGCCGTGGCTGTTGTATGGTTTACTGTAAGAAATATTCTTGAAGGAGGAACAGAGCAAGTTAATTTAGGAACAAATTGCTTAGAGGTTGATGTAAGAGCGACAAACTTAATTTGCAGTGGTGTGAATAATGATGTTTGTAGTGTAACAGTTACAAGAAATCCTGGTGGAAATGATATTGCAGGAATAAAATTAGTCTTTACAAATTCAACAGGGGATAAAAATTATGTACATGATGTTTTAGGGAATATTGTTTCTCTGGAAGCAAAAACAGAAGCAAACGTCAACACTGGAATATCAAATGTAAATAATGTTGAAGTTGTAGCTTACTTTACAGATTTTGCAGGAAATGAGCAATTATGTTCAGCAACTTTTTAATTCTTAATGATTAAATTTAAAAACTGTTTTTATTCTTAATTTATATGCAAACTAAAACTTGGGGTTGTCCCCATAACCTTTTTGAATAAGGATTTTTTTAGTTGCAACTTTAATTCTAACAAGAACTTTTTTATACTATTTTTAATTAAATTAAATAATGACTGTTGTGGTCTAATGGTAATACGTAATATTTATATAGTTCAAAGGATTCAAATAAATATGAAAAAGAGAGTTTTCTTTACTAAAGGATATCAAAGAAAATTTATTGATGTGGTCAAGAATAAATCTGGCTTGACTTGGAAAGAACTAGCCGAGAAACTCGAATTAAAATACACTACACTTAGCAAATCATATAGGTTTGAATATTGTAGTATTCCTTACAAGACTTTTAAGAGGATGGTAAAAATATTTGGAGAAAATGAAAATACTATTTTGAATAAGTATAAAGGGCAAATAAAAAATGAAATAAAAATCATTGGAAGAAAAGTTTTTGGAGAACAAAGAAAATCTCTTAATAAAATAAATATTTCTTATACAAATAATAATCTAAAATTAGATGTTTCACTAATTAAACCAAGTAAATATGATTTAGAAAGAAATATTAAAATTCCTACAGAGATGTCTTCTAAACTTGCAGAAGAGATTGGAATGCATTTTGGAGATGGATTTCTTTCTTCTAAAAGATATGATTATAGGTTAAAAGGGAATCCTAAAGATGAAAAAAAATACTATATAGATTATATTAAACCTTTATTTAAAGAATTGTATAATATTGATGTAGGCTTAAAAGAGTCTTGGAAAAGTTTTGGTTTTGAACTTAGGTCTAAAGCGATTTGGGAATTTAAAACAAAGATTTTAGGAATAAAGTCTGGGAAGAAATATAAAATAACTATACCAGAAATATTAAAAGTTAACAATACAGAAATTCTTGCTGGTTTTTTAAGAGGCTTATTTGATACAGATGGATATTTACGTTTTAAATCTCAATACGGTTATGGAAAATATTATCCAACAATAAGTTTAGATCTTACCTCTAAAGAAGTGATCAAAGAAGTTGCTTTGATATTGAAAATGTTTGGATTTAATATTTGGCTAGGATTTAATGAAAGATATGGAAGAATTTCTCTGAATGGAATATCAAACTTTAAAAGATATAGAGAACTAATAGGTTGGAGCAGTCAAAAAAATTTAAATAAAGTAAAAGATTGGGAGGAAAGATACCCTGAACTAAATTTATGACGGTTGTAATATATTGGTTATTATATGTGGTTGTGGTCCGCAAGAAGGGAGTTCGATTCTCCCCTTCCGTCCTTAGTATAGCGAAGGATGGAGTCCTTCAAAAAGAGGTTAAAATGAATTACAAAAATGTTAAAAATATAATTTTTATTTGTAAGTATAATGCTTTTAGAAGCAAGATTGCTGAATCATATTTTAAAAAAATAAATAAAAATAACAAGATTAAGGCAGTTAGTAGAGGATTTATTATGGGGGAAGTTGCAGATAAGATGCAAAAAAGAAAAGCCAAAGAGATTGGAATTGAAATTAAAGGAAAATCTAAACCTCTAATTTTAAAAGAGTTAATAAAATCAGATTTAATTATTGTTGTAGCAAAAGATATTCCAAAAATAATGTTTAATTATTGGCTTGCACCTATTAATAAAAAAGTAGTGTTTTGGAAAATTTCTGATGAACAAAAAATGAATGAGAAAAATATAGAAAAAATTGTTAAGAAAATTAAGAACAAAGTTGAAATATTAATTAAAAAATTGGAGAAAGAAAAATGAAAATAAGAAAAGCAAGAAAAGAAGATTTTAAAGAAATTGCTGAAATATTAATAAAAGAATCTTCTAAGAAGCCTTATGATGAGAAATATAATCTTAAAAGAGCTCTTAAAGAAATTATAAAATTTTCTAAAGATGAACTTTATGTGGCAATAAATAAGAAAGAGATCACTGGTTTTATTGCTTCTAGTATAACTCTAGATAATAAACAAAAAGCATACGTCAATGAACTATGGTTAAAATCAATTTATCAAGGTAAAGGAATTGGTAAGGTTCTTGTTAAATTTATTGAAGAAAAATATAAGAAAAAAGGAGTAAATACCATTAGATTAGTAGCTAAGAGAAATGCAAAAGCGTTTGATTTTTATAAAAAAATAAAATATAAAGAGTACAGAGAACTTGTATTTATGGAAAAAAGATTAAAATGAAAACTGAAAATGTTAAAGGATTTAAAGATGTAATGGGAAATGAAGCTGAAAAAAGAGCTTTGATTAAAGAAGTTATTAAACAAGCTTTTGAAAGTTATGGATTCACCCCGGCAGAAACCCCTATAATCGAATATGAAGAATTTGTCAAGGGAGAAAATCCAAATGATGAGGCTGTTAGAGATATTTATAAATTAAAAGATAGAAAAAAAAGAAAACTTGCATTAAGGTATGAATTTACTTTTCAACTTAAAAGATTGGCTAAAAATCAAAAGCTACCTTTCAGAAGATATCAAATAGGACCTTTATTTAGAGATGAACCAATTAGACCTGGACGAACAAGACAATTTACACAATGTGATGCAGATATAGTTGGATCTACATTAAAAGATGAGGCAGAATGTTTTTCAATTTTAAAAGAAGTTTTAGACAGTCTTAAAATTAAATTTACCTTATATATAAATAATAGAAAATTAATAAATGAAATACTTGATAAGAATAATATTAAAGATAAAGAAGAAGTAATAAGAGAAATTGATAAACTTGATAAACTTTCAATTAAAGAAGTTAAAACTAATCTAAAAAAATACAAAGCAGAAAAATTATTAGACATATTTACAAAAAAAGAGAAATATTTTGAGAATTATGAATCATATAAGGAAATTAAAGAATTAAAAAAATTGTGTGGTTTATTTGGGGTAAGTGTTGAGTTTAGACCTTTTTTAGCAAGAGGTTTTTCATATTATAATGGAACTGTATTTGAAGTATGGTCTAAAGATTTGAAAGTTTCTGTATGTGGGGGTGGAAGTTATTTGATTAATGGAATTCAATCAACAGGAATTTCATTTGGATTAGAACCATTAATTTTACTTACAAATATAGTATTACAAATAGATAAAATATTAATTGTTTCATTGAATCAAGATAAAGCTGCAATAAAATTAACTCAAAAATTAAGGAAGCAAGGAAAAAACACAACTATTTTTTACGGCAAACCTTCTAAGGCATTAGAATATGCTAATTCTTATAAAATTAAAAAAGTGATTTTTGTAGGGGAAAAAGAAGTTAAGTTAAAAAAATTTAAGATTAAAAATATGAAAACAGGAAGAGAAAAATTTGAGAAGTTATAAATTACAAAAATTAACAATTAATTTTTTATTCCTGACTTCTGGATGAAATAATGTTGCATAGAAATTTTGATGATTAAAAGTTTCAGGAAGAACTTGTAAATTATGCAAATGATAAACTTTTCTTTTTCCTTTAATTTCCAGAAATTCTTTTTTAATATTTATCTCTTTTAATCCTATTTCTTTTTTCTTTTTTAATTTATTTCCAAGAATTAAACCTATTATATGTGAACCTCCACAAATTCCTAAAACAGATTTATTAAAATTTCTCAACCATTCAAAATATTTTAAATTTTTCAAAAAATCATTATCTTTTAAAGAAGTTCCACAAATAATAATTTTGTCTGATTTTAAATCATTCTTAATAATTTTAGAATAATGTTTTGTTTTGAATTCTATATTATTTTTGTTTAGAATGTCTTCAATTGGTTTTACAAATTCTAATTCATGTAATTTTTCATTGCAGATGTTTATTAAGAGAATCATTTTATTTCAACCTCCATCCCCCAAGAATTTTTTTCACCAAATATTTTTGAATTTTTAATCTTCAAAGGTTTTTTGAACAAAGGACAATTAATAACAAAAGTTTCAAATTCTCCACCTTCTCCTGCAGGATTTATTTGATATTTTTTATTTAATTCTTTAATTTCTTCAATAAATTTTTTATCTATTTTTCTTCCTAACCAAGATTTATCAAAAGGGTAAGCAAAAACACCTGTAATTATTATTTCAAAATTATTTTTTATTAAATCATCTAAAAGTTCAAACTGATTTTTTTGCCATAAAGGATTAAAACATTCTAATTCAAGTTTATCGCAGATTTTTTGAACTCGTGAAGCTTGATAAACAGATTCAACAGCGCCTGTAACAATTCCTTTAATCTTGAATTTCTCTTTTGCTTTTTTTATTGCTTTTTCTAAATCTTTTAATTCTTCTTCTTTTTTCCCTTTTGTTTTTTGAACTATCAAAGGAATATTCATTGTTTTTGCTTGAATAGTTGTTTTCTCAATAGAAGGAGTATGAAACATATAACTTTCTTTATTTTCAGAGATAATAGAAATTAAACAAGTTAATTCATATTTATTTTCCTTTGCTAAATAAGCAGCATAAGTTGAGTCTTTTCCTCCTGAAAATAAAACAGCGCATTTCATAGAATAAAAAAAGATAGAGTGTTTTTAAGGTTGTTTAATCATTTTTTGGAATTTGTTCCATTATATAATCAACTCCTGCAGAAATAGAGTGATGCCCGCTTACGATTTTGTAATTTCTCCGGCCACTTGTTGCCCAACAATTTCTATGTCCACTTGTTAACCAAAGATTCCCATATCCGTTTGTAAAACGGCGATCCCCTGAATTACGAGTAGCATTAACAATCTCGTCAACAATAGCTTGATCACTTAAATCCCTATGTCTAATTCTTTCTACAGCACCTTCTAAATCTGATCTTAATGTCATTTATATTAGTCGCTGCTTGATAGTATATAAAATTTTCTATTTTGGATTCTTGCCTTTTTCTCTAATTCGTTATTTGCGAATTGAAACTAACATAATTTTATACATCTCAAAAAAATATACAAACTTTTCTTAATCAAATTTTATTTTCATCAATTAAATCTTCAAAAGGATTATTATGCTTAAAATATGTTTTTTTCATCCAAATATGAATTTCTCCAAAATGTTCATCTTGTTCAAGCCAGATTTTTTCCTGATTTTCTAAATGCAGTAAAGAATGAAATGAAATTATTTTCTCGTCTTTATCATTTTTAACAATTTTATTAAAAGTAATTTTTTTTCTTTCTTCATCTTCTTGAAAATGATTAGTCAACTTTTCATAAATTTCTTTTATTTTATCATTTACAATATATTTTCTTTTTGGAAGTGAAATTGAAGTCTCCCTTAAAGCATCTTTTTTTACTATTTCTTTTTTAATTCGTCTTCCTTCTGTAATTATTGCTTTGTTCAATGATTCAACTAATTCATTTAATGTAACTTTTTTAAATCTTGGAAAAGGACTTCTTGGAATTAATTCTGGAATTTCTTCGTCAAGTTCAATCATTTCAATTTTTTTTATAGGTTCTTTATCTTTTCCAAAAAGAATTTCATCTATACTTTTTATATATTGATTTAACAAAACTTCTGATTTAATTCTTAGTAAAAGCGCAGCAGCCAAAAGAACTTTGCTCGAAACAAAATAACTCTCTTCTTCGAGTTTTTCAATTTTTTCTAAGTATTTGTTTGTTAAGATATTTATATCAATATCCCAGGCATTTAATTGTTCTGTATTTATCAAATCATAAATAATTTCTCTCCATCCAATTTCCTTGCCGAAAATTAAATCATGGATTTGCTCTTGTTTAGCAGTTTTTTCCTGTGAATGATCTAAAATCTCTGAATTTTTATCTTGTTTTTCCTCTTTCCTTAAAATTTTTCCTTTTTTTCCCATTTAGAATTTTTGGACCAGAAAATCACAAACTACGCCTACGCGCAGAATAAATTAAGAATTTTCTTGGTTTTCATATTAATTATAAGAAATTACATTTTATAAATTATTTAGTTATGATGTAGTGCCTAAATATTAAGGTTATCCATAGTTGTAAAGATTATTATAGTTCTTTTGGCTTGAATTTTTTAGAAATAAAGTTTAGCAAATCACTACTAAACACTAATTACTTCTCGTCATTCTTTAAGAGTAACAAAACCAAAAGATTTATATACTTGAGAATATTCTATTTTTTATCACCTCTTTTTCCCAGGAGAATCTTCAAGTCATCTATTTTTTTGATTTGAAGACCTCCTAGGGTTTATGATAAAATGAATACAATTTTTGAACTTGATGGGCAAACTTATAATTTACCTTTAAGATTAGAAAGTGTTTCTGGTATGAATCCTTCAAATAATAAACCAAATATTGGTGAAGCTAAAGCATTAATAGTTTATGCTAATCAAATTGAAGAAGGATATAAATCTGAATTTAATATTCTTTCAGGTCAAGTTGAGGAACATAAAAGATTATTAGAAGCACAAGGATTAGAAGTTTTTGTTGGTGGTAGAGCATTTTGGCATGATGGGACAGAAGATCCTGATATGGTAAAAATATTAACAAGAGAAAAAAAGAGATAGAACAAAAATTGGTTTACATGCGGAATAACTAAATATTAATTATTTTTGATTTAAATGATATATATCATAATGGTAAGAGTATTATAAATGCTGAAGCTGTAAGAAAGCAATTATATAGATTTAGAAAATCTCTTGATGATTGGGTTTGAGTAAACAATCATTTGATTGTTTATAATGAAATTCTATAAAGGAAAATGCTAAAGAAAAAAGTTCTCGAAAATGCCCACCATAATACTCTTGGTAAAGGTCTTATTTCTCTTAAAATTTGATTAGAAAGATTTAAAAGTAGATTCTGATAGGTGTTTTTAAGTAAAAGTTATAACCCTCATAGGGTTTATGATAAATCCTAAAAAGAAAAAATAAAATGGGAAGAGATCATTCTGAACCCTCCAAAAAAGCTGTTCGTGGAGAAAATTATACTATTCAAATTTTTATTATAAACTCTAGAGGATATAATCCAAAAAAAGTAAATGATTTAGTCTCAAGTTTTGTTGAAGGAAGGTATAATCCTTCAAGAATAGTTTTGGAAGATGATGGAAGAATTTATTCTCCTATGCATATAAGACCTCCCCGTATATCATTTCCCCCTTTTATACACGTTTATGGTAATTCAAAAGATTCGGTGATAATAGAAGTAAAAGATAGAGAAGAAGATAGTTTGGTCACATGTAAAGAGGAAGAATTAAAGAGTGTGGCAAAAGGGCTATTAAAATTTCTAAATAAAAATAATTTTAGGTCATATAGTCTTATTAAAGCTTAAAAAATATCATAGATATTCTGATTATTTTAGTTAAATTTTTCAGAATTCTATCCTTGTTAGGTTTTAATTTCTTGAACAACTTCCTTATTTTTTGATTCAAATTCAGAATAAGCACATTTTCCACAATAAAATCTTTTTTGAGAATTCATTAAGAAAACACCAGGACCACATCTTGGACAGAATCTTCCTCTTGTAATTTTATCACCCTCAATCTTGTATTTTGAATATTTCTTGCTTGTTGGCTTATTTTTATGAGGTTTTTTTCCTTTTTTTATTGCTTTTGTTTTTTTCTTTGCCATATTATTTGTTAGAATTTACTTCTTTTTGTTCTTCATTTTTTGAAGAATCTTCTTTAGTTTCTTCAACTTTTTCTTCATTTTTATTATTTTCAGAAGATGATTTAGTGGTTTCACTTGTTTCCTCTTTTTTCAGAGTTTCCTTTAATTTTTCCTCTTTTTTCTTTTTTATTTCTAATTTATCTTTGTCTTGTTCTGATTTATAAATAAAAGTATTTACTTTGAAAGTCTTTGAACCGAATTTTCCATGAATCTCTTTTATTTTTATATTTTTAATTTGAGTTGAGAATTTTTCTGAAATTAATTTTCCAATTTCCATACGGCTTGGAGTAATGTTTGCTTGAACATTAAATTGAATTTCTTTTCTATTAAA
>CAYFIZ010000001.1:2458-5465 GCA_964343325.1 Candidatus Woesearchaeota archaeon | reverse complement strand
GTTTTAATTGCAAAATTTCCTTTTTGTTTTATATTTAATTTTTGAGCTATTTCTGATTTTTCAGGATTTAAAACAATAATTTTTCCCTTAAAACTTTCTGTTGATTCTTTAGAATCACAACTAGGACATTTTTCTCCTTCGTAAATTCTATTGCAAATTTTGCATGCTTTTGATTTCATTAAACTCTTCCCCCATTTGCTTCAATTTCCCTTTTACGCATTGCGACTTCAAATCTAGATGCATTAGGTGGTAAGCCAATTCTTTCTAATTGTTGATTTAAATGAGTCCTACTTGCACAATTATAATTAAATGTATCATGTAATTTTTGAATTTTTCCTAAATCATATCTTGTTAATCTTTCTTTTTCCATTTTAACCTAGAACTCCTCTTTTACTTCCAGCTTTTACCACACCTCTGAACATACTTAATGTTACTCTTAATCCTTGATGAGTAGATTCTAAATCTCTTAATTTTTCTTTTAATCTAGTGTAAGATTCATAATTTAAATCTCCTTCTTGTGGAACACCATTTCTTTTATATATTGCAAATTCACTTCTAATTGAACTTATCTTATCTTCAACTTCTCCTCTTTGCCTAACTTTTTTCTTAAAAGAATCCTTTTCATCTTCTTGTCTTCTACTAAAATATTTGTTTATAGATTTCATTTTTTCTTTTTTCCTTTAACTGCTTTTTGTTCTGATTTTAACATTTTTTTAGCTTCTTTTTCTTTTTTTACTTTTTCTTCCTTAAACCATTCAATTTTTCCAAGCCCTGGCTGTCTCATTGTCAAGCCAATTTTTACACCTTCACCTTTATGACTTATTGCAACAATTCTTGCCAAACATAAATCTCCTTTTTTTAAACTTCTTTTTGATGCTTTTCCGACAAGTAAATTTGTTTTGCTGAAGCTTACAAAATCATCCATTGTTTGACTAATATGAATCATGCCCCTCATAACACCTAAATCCATGAAAGCTCCAAAGTTTGCTATTTCTGAGATTGATCCATAAACAATTTCATGAATTTCAGGTTTCCATGTTAGCAACTTGAATTTTGAATTATAATATGCTGCTCCGTCGCCAGGAATAATAACTCCTTCTCCAACTTCTAAAATTTCAATTACTGAAACAACTTTTCCAACTTCCTTATCATAATAATCTGCATAGGTTTCTCTAAGTTGTTTTTCAACAGCTTCAATTGTTGCTAAGCCAAACAGCTTTGGCTCTACCCTTACATAATCTTCAATCTCAGTTAAATAAAACATTTTAATAAAAATCAGAACAAAAATTGGTTTTTAAAGTTTTTTAGAGGTGTTAAGGGAAGACTCCTCCTTCTGGAAAATCTCCTACTATTTTTTGAGGTTCAGAAAAATAATCTCCTATACTTTTTCTTACCCTATCATACAACTTAAGTTCAACTGGATTTATTTCATCCAAGCCATAACCAACAGAAGGTTCAAATCTTAATCCTGAAAAATATCCTAGTAAATTTCTTTTAGACCTTACTAAAGAAAAACCACTTGACCCTTCTTCTGGACAAACCATTAATCCTCTTACTTTACTAACATAACTTCCTCCACCTTCCCCTCCTTGATCAATTCTTAAATGTCCTGAAAAATTTCCACTTATTCTTGAGTTTTCTCCAAGTTGTTCTGTAACATATCCAAGAATTCTTTCTATCTCTTCAAAATTAACATCTTTTGGAAAATTAATAGTTGCTCTTTCCGATAATTCTTGAAGCTTTTCCATAAAATTCCTTCAATTTTTATCTATATAAGTTTTATTGCTTTTGATTATATAATCTCTAATTTCTTTTTTCCTCTAATAATTAACTTTGGATTTTTTATTTTATTTTTCAATTCTCTATCTAATGTAGCAACAATAATATTTTTGTTTTTTTCAGCAAAATTTTTCAATCTTTTATCAGTATTTTTTCCATATTTTAACAAATCAATTTTTTTAAAAGAGTTTTTTTCTTTTTCAAGAAGCTTTAAGGAAAGTTCAGCATCTTTTCTAAAGTGAAGTTTTTTCTTTGAATTTGCAACTTTTTTTAATTCATTTATAACTTGTTCTGGAATTAAAATTTCCATTCCCATAAATTTTATTTCTTCAAAAAAGTCTATTTTTTGCTTTATACAAGTAAGAATAAAATTTGTGTCTAAAATTATTTTTTTCATATTTTAATTTAGAAGAAAAGAATATAAAAAGTTATCATAGAAAAACATTAAAAACTTAATTAATTGTTAAATTAAATGGGTGCGTAGTTTAGTGGTAAAATAAGCGGCTCCAGCCCGCTAGCTGGGGGTTCGATTCCCTCCGCGCCCATTTTCCCAAAATTTCTACGAAAGATTTAAAAATAACTTTTTTTTAAAATAATTACTTTTAATTTTAAGGGGTGATTTTTAGAATTCTCTAGTTTCTTAAGCATTTGAAGTAATCAAAATGAAAAAAATAATTAATTTATCTAAAAAACATGGAGGACTTGTTTTTGGAGAAGTTCTTGTAGTTGCAGGTGCAGTTGTCGTCGGAGATTATGCATTAAGAGCAGTTAGTAACATGAACTTACGTGCCTTATTTGTTGCATTACCTTTAATTTTTTTAGGATTAGTTATGAGAACTTATTTTAATCAATCAAACAAGAAAAAAGATATTCCTGGAGATATTATTCAAACATCTTAAAAATGTCGTTTGATGGTTTACATTTGATTTGTGGCAGGCATAAAAAAGAAACATATTATTGTTCTCTTGAAAAAAAATGGCTTTGCATAAAATGCGAGTTAGAAGATAAATGATTTTATTATTTCTTATAAATTTTTGAACTATTCTCTTTGCATCAATAACTCTAGTATATAAATTCTTATAAGAATAAAATTTATTGGGAAGTATGGTTAATTTAGATTCGGGGGAAAGTAGAAATAGACAATTGCTTTGTAAAATTGCTAGAGAATTAAGGGATAGGGGATATGATATAGCAGAAACATTTAGTGGTCGAAGAGTTGAAGAACCAC
>CAYFIZ010000001.1:0-2358 GCA_964343325.1 Candidatus Woesearchaeota archaeon | reverse complement strand
ATTAATTTAAAAATATCTTTTTCTTATTTGTATTAGGTTGTTTAGCGACCATGCGATTTCCTCGGAGGCAGTTAGAAATCGCTTAACCGCGTCAAGAGGGAAAATCGAAAAAAACCGTAGGTTGTTTTCAAATGTATGTAATAAAAGCATCAGGAGAAAAAGAAGAATTTAAGCCAAAAAAAGTATTGGGCACTCTTTTAAGAGCAGGTGCATCAAAAAAACTTGCTGGAGAAATTGTAAAAAAAGTTGAAGCAAAAGTTTACGATGGAATAAAAACAAGAAAGATTTTAGATACAGCTTTAGATTTATTAAAAAACAAAAAGCCAGAAGTTGGAGCTATATATGATTTGAAAAGAGCTATTATGGAATTAGGGCCTACAGGATTTCCTTTTGAAAGATTTTTTGCAGAAGTATTAAAAAATTACGGATATCAAATACAAGTTGGAAAAAATTTTAAAGGGAAAAACGTAACCCATGAAGTTGATATAATTGCAAAAAAAGATTTTGCATATATGATTGAAAACAAATATCATAATTCTCCTGGAACTTATACTAATCTAAAAGTTGCATTATATGTTTATGCAAGATTCTTGGACTTGAAAAAAAATTTTGATTATCCTTGGCTTGTAACAAATACAAGATGCTCACGAAAAGCAATTGCTTATGCTAAAGGTGTTAATTTGAAAATTACAGGATGGCAATATCCTAAAAATCAAAGTCTTCAAAAATTAATAGAAAATAAAAAATTATATCCTATAACTATTCTTAAATCAGTTAATAAATCTGTCAAGGGAAAACTTTCTAATTCAGGAATTATACTGGTGAAAAATTTATTTGATTATGATTTAGAAGTGTTAAAAACAAGAACAAAAATTCAGGAAAATATTTTGAAAGAAATAATTAAGGAAGCTCGAAAAATATATGAAGTTAAGACTAAGAAATGATTTTGATTGAGAAGTGTTTATTCTAATGAAATTTTTGGTTTTTAAGAATTATTGTGTTTGAATAGAAAGTCTCTTGAATTCATAAAGTTTATAAAATAGTATTTAATTGAAATAAAATGGGAGAAATGAATGCTATTGGAAGAATGGAACTTAAAAGTAAGTTATTAGAATTAGCTAAAAGTAAAACAGAATTTTTTCCTGGAGAAAGTGATAATCGCATAATGTATGATTTTATAGATCGTCTTGGTATTGTAATCGGAAATGGAACAAGTCCTTTTGTTCTTCCAGAAGGAGTTGCTGAAGAAGCAGTGAAAGTTACTAGAGATAGTCTTGGTTTAAGTTATGAAGATAGGAGAAAATATCTTAATAGATTTTCAGAATTATTTGATTTTTCAAGCAAGTGTAGGTTTGATAGCAGAGTAAAATCTCTTACTTATTAATTAATATAAAATATTTTTTAAAAATTTATGTTGACCAGAAAATTCTAAAAATACTAGATTCTAACTACTCGAGGAACATGTAAATGTTGTCATCATTTTTTAGTGTTCGTAAATATTTAAATAATAAATATTCCCTAATTTCTTGGAAATACAATTTATTGTAATAAATTATTAACTACATACAACATCTTGTATAAAGACAACCTAGCGGTTTTCTTCGACTTTCCCTCTCTGTGCGGTAAAGCGATTTCTAATTGCCTCCGAGGAAATCGCACACAGAAACATTAAAATGAAATGCGCATATTGCTCAAATAAAACTTCAAAAGTAACAGATAAACGAGAATCTCCGCATGGAATAAGGCGAAGAAGAGAGTGTTTGAAATGCAAAAAGAGATTTACAACTTATGAAAAAATATCTCAACATGACTTTTATATTATAAAAAAGGATAAAAACAGAGAAAAATTCTCTAGAGATAAACTAGAAAAAGGGATTGAAAAAGCGTTTGAAAAGCGCCCTATTTCAAAAGAAAAAATTGAAAAGATGATAAATGAAATTGAAGAACAATTAAGAAAAAAAGGAAAAAAAGAAATTAAAAGTTCTATTATTGGTGAAATAGTTATGAAAAAAATAAAAAAACTTGATAATGTTGCATACATAAGATTTTCATCTGTCTATAGAAATTTTCAAGATATCAAGGATTTTAAAAAGGAGTTAAAAGAACTATGATTGAAGAATTAAAACAACTTACAAAATTAGATTTAACAATAAATCAGCTTAAGGTAATCAAAGATAAATACCTAAGAGATTCGCCAACAGTTGAAAGTTGGTTAAGAGGTGTGTGTCATAATATTGCTCTTGCAGACATATTACATTCTGAAAAAATATCTGAAGAAGAAATTTTTTATGGAATTAATCACAGAAAAATAGAATATCAATCAAAAAACAAAATATCAAAAATGTTTCTTCTTCACAA